>JAGPDF010000006.1 GCA_018057705.1 Thermoanaerobaculia bacterium
GCGAACGGGCGGCGGGGGCGGCGGCGATCGCGGCGGAGCTGGGGCTGCCGTTCACCTCGGAGCGCCATCCGGTGCCGGAGCCCGCGCAGCGGCGCGAGGGCAGCGAGGCGGCGGCGCGCCGGGTGCGGTATGCGGCCCTCGAGGTCTTTCGCGAGCGCATCGGCGCCGACCGGATCCTTACCGCGCACCACCGGAACGATCAGATCGAGACCCTTCTTCTGCGAATCGCTGCGGGGAGCGGACTTGCCGGACTTCAGGGAATCCACCGCCGCCGAGGGGCGATTCTGCGTCCACTCCTGGATCTGGATCGGTCCGTTCTGGAGGCGTTCGTCGCGGCCAAGGGAATCGTCCCGCTCGCCGATCCCACCAATCTCGACCTCGCGATCGAACGCAATCGCATTCGCCATCGGCTCTGGCCGCACCTCGAGCGGGAGGAGCCCGGCCTGGGTTCGGCCCTGGCCGCCGTGGCCCAGGCGGCGGAGCGAGCCCGGAAAACCCTTGACGGCCGTCTCAGAAGGCTGCTGGTAAGGGAACATGACGATGCCCATCCCTGCCTCGAGGTCGGAGCCCTTCCTCCTTCAACGGCAGGAGAGCCCGAATTGGCCTCCGCGCTCGCTGCCGCGTCTGGAGCTGCAGCGCGAGCTCGCACCGCTCTCGGCCAGTGTTTCGAGAAGCTGCTGGCAAAGGAAGGCCGGGGCCTGCAGCCGCGCCTCGAGATCGCTGCGATTCTTCCTTTACCGGAGCCTTTGCCTTTTTTCGCCCTGGGCCTCCTCGAGCGTCTGGAAGGCCGGGAGAGGCCGGGGTCGACGCGGTCGAAACGCGAGCTGCTCCGCCAACTCTCCGCGGAGGTCCGGGTGCCAGGAGGGCTGGCCGGCGGGCGGTTCGCCGGCACGCCGAGGCTCGCGCTGGCGGCTGGGGACGGTCTCTTTTGGCAGGCATCCGGCGGCTTTTTGTGGCTCGCTCCCCTGCCCGCCGCCGTACCGGCCTTTTCATATATTCTGGAGCTGCCGGGAGAGGTGGAAATTCCGGAGCTGCACGGTCGTATCCGGCTCTCCCGAGAGCCTCTGGCACCCTGGATGCGCATCGGCGAGCGCCGGCGCGCGGCTATTGCCATCCCTTCCCGAAGCCCGGGAGCGGACCCGGTTCGGGTGGAGATTCGCAACCGCCGGCCCGGGGACCGCATCCGGTCCCTGGGAGCGCCTGGAATGCGGCGGCTGAAGGAACTGTTGATCGATCACAAGGTGCCGTCCGTGGAGCGGGACAGGATTCCCCTTCTCCTCATCGACGGCGCCATCGCCTGGGTACCGGGTATCACCGTTGCAGACCGGTTCCGGTTGCAGGACGAAAGTGACGCCTGGGTCGTCGAGTGGATCGACAACCCGAAGCGGGACTTTCGACGTATGACTATCGAAGCAGGTCCGGCCGACGGCCGGGAGGAGTCTCGAACTTGAGTGGAACCTTGCGCACGCTGCTGCTCTGGATGGTCATCTTCGTGGTGGTCATCCTGCTCTGGAACACCTTCCAGGTCGGCAAGACGACCCAGCAGGATCTCACCTACAGTGAGTTCAACGAGCAGCTCAACAAGGGCCAGATCGCCAAGATCACCCTGCGCGACCAGTCGATCACGGGCGTCTTCAAGGAGGGCGGAACGAACGCCAAGGACGCCGAGTTCAAGGTCGAGCTGCCGTTCCGGCCGGACGCCGAGTTCACCGACAAGCTGATCGCCGCCAAGGTCGAGGTTCTGGCCGAGCTGCCGAAAGAGAACACGCTGCTCACGATCCTCGTCGGCTGGGCGCCGGTTCTGCTGCTCGTCGGCCTGTGGATCTTCTTCATGCGCCAGATGCAGAGCGGTGGCAACAAGGCGATGTCGTTCGGCAAGAGCAAGGCGAAGCTCCTGTCGACGACCGGCAAGAAGGTCACCTTCAAGGATGTCGCCGGCGTCGAAGAGGCCAAGGAGGAGCTGCAGGAGATCGTCGAGTTCCTCAAGGATCCGCAGAAGTTCCAGAAGCTCGGCGGCAAGATCCCGAAGGGCGTCCTGCTCATGGGCCCTCCCGGTACGGGAAAGACCCTGCTCGCGCGCGCCATCGCCGGCGAGGCCAACGTGCCGTTCTTCTCGATCTCGGGTTCGGATTTCGTCGAGATGTTCGTCGGCGTCGGCGCCTCGCGGGTGCGCGACCTCTTCGAGCAGGGCAAGAAGAACGCCCCTTGCATCGTCTTCATCGACGAGATCGACGCCGTTGGGCGGCACCGCGGCGCCGGGCTCGGAGGTGGCCACGACGAGCGTGAGCAGACGCTCAACCAGCTGCTGGTCGAGATGGACGGCTTCGAGACCAACGAAGGGGTCATCCTGATCGCCGGCACCAACCGTCCGGACGTGCTCGATCCGGCGCTGCTGCGCCCCGGCAGGTTCGACCGCCGCGTCGTCGTCGACCGCCCGGACATGAACGGCCGGGTCGGCATCCTCGAGGTCCACACGCGCAACATTCCGCTCTCCGAGGACGTGAATCTCTCGGTGCTGGCGCGCGGCACCCCTGGATTCGCCGGCGCCGACCTCGCGAACCTGGTCAACGAAGCGGCGCTCATCGCCGCCCGGCGCAACAAGAAGAAGGTCGAGATGGTCGACTTCGAGTACGCCAAGGACAAGGTGCTCATGGGCGCCGAAAGGAAGTCGCTCGTCCTCACCGAGGACGAGAAGCGCGTCACCGCCTTCCACGAGGCCGGCCACGCGATCGTCGCCGCCTTCCTGATCGGCCACGATCCGCTGCACAAGGTCACGATCATTCCGCGCGGCCGTGCGCTCGGTGTCACGATGCAGTTGCCGACCGAGGACAAGTACACCTACACCAAGAACTACGTGTCGAGCCAGATCGCCATTCTCATGGGAGGCCGGGCGGCCGAGGAGATGACCCAGAAGGACATCACCACCGGCGCCGGCAACGACATCGAGCGCGCCACCGCCATGGCGCGCAAGATGGTCTGCGAATGGGGCATGTCGGAGTTGGGCCCGCTCGCCTACGGCGGCGACAGCGAACCGGTCTTCCTCGGCCGCGACTTCGCCCAGAAGTCGGGCTACAGCGAAGAGACGGCACAGCGCATCGACGCCGAAGTGACGCGCATCGTGCAGCGCGCCTACGAGCAGGCGCGCGACATCCTGAAGCGCCACCGTGCGGTGCTCGACCGGGTCGCCAACGACCTGCTCGAAAAGGAGTCGCTCGACGGCGTCGAGGTCTACGCCACGATCGCCGAGATGACCGGCGAGCAGCTCGACCCGATGCCGCGCCCGCGGCCCGAAGCCGCTCCGGCGGCAGAGGGTACTCCGCCAGGCGCCGACAGCCCGACGGGTCCGGCCTCCGGTCGGCCGGCGTCGGGACCGGCACTCAATCCCGAAGCGACTCCGGCCTGACGCCGCTGGCACTGCGCCCCGCACGGCGTCCCGCACTGCGTCCCGCACTGCGTCCGATGCGCCCCTGCGACGGCCTGCGCCTCTCCGTTAGACTTGCGGGCGGAAGCGTCGCGCCCAGGAGATGATCGCCCAACCCGCCCCAGCCGCTTCGTTCCGCCTCACGCTCGCGCGCGGGCAGGAGCTCGAGCTCATGCCGCGCCGGCCGCGTCTCATGGGTGTCGTCAACGTCACGCCGGACTCGTTCAGCGACGGTGGCCGGTTCCTCGCCCCGCAGAGCGCCATCGACCAGGCCCTCCGTCTGATCGAGGAGGGCGCCGATCTCATCGACCTGGGGGCCGAGTCGACCCGTCCCGGCGGCAGCGTCTACGGCGCGGGCGCGCAGGAGGTCGAGGCTCGCGAGGAGCTCGCGCGCCTGCTGCCAGTGCTTTCTGGCCTGCGGCGGCAGAGCCCGATTCCGATCTCCGTCGACACCCGCAAGGCTCTGGTGGCCCGCGCGGCCCTCGACGCCGGCGCCGACCTCCTCAACGACGTATCGGGCCTCGAAGACCCGGAGACCGCAACGCTCGCCGCGCGCACCGGCTGTCCAGTGGTGCTGATGCACCATCAGGGCATCTTCCAGCGCCCATGGTCGGCGGACGAGGGGCGGGTCTCTGAAACGCCGGGAACGCTCGGGCCGGCCGGAGCGGGCGGGCGGCTCGTCGAGCAGGTCCGTGCGGGCCTCGCCGCCATGCTCGCTCGCGCGCTCGCCGCCGGCTGCCGCCGGGAGCAGATCGTGCTCGACCCGGGACTCGGTTTCGGCAAGTTGGGTCGGCAGAATCTCGAGCTCCTCGGCCGCCTGGGCGACCCGGCGGGCCTCGCCGCGCTCGGCAGGCCGATCCTCGTCGGCGCGAGCCGCAAGAGCTTTCTCGCCAGCGCGTCTGCCGCCCGGCACGCAGCCCCCCCACCGCCGCCCGCGGAGCGCCTGCCCGAGAGCCTGGCGGCTGCGGCCTGGGCGGCGGCCGGCGGGGCCGCGATCCTGCGCGTGCACGACGTCGGCGCGACGCGCCGCTTCCTCGCCGCCTGGACGGCGATCGACGACTGCGGCACGACCGCAGGGAACGCCGATCGCGAGGAGATCCCGGCATGAGCTTCGGAGAGTTCCTGGAGCTCTTGACCTGGCAGGACCTGCTCGACGTCGCCATCGTCACGCTCGTCTTCTACAACCTCCTCCTCCTGATCCGGGGCACCCGCGCGGTGCAGATCCTGGTCGGCCTCGTCTTCGTGGCGGCGACCAGCTACCTCGCCCGCTGGGCGAATCTGGTCGCCCTCGAGACCCTCATCCAGAAATTCCTGATCATCCTGCCGTTCGCGCTCGTCGTGCTCTTTCAGCCCGAGATCCGCCGGGCGCTCGCCCGGTTCGGGCGCGGTCCGTTCTTCGGCGCCGCGCCCAGCAAGGCCCACGCCTACCTGCACGACGTGGTGCTCGCCGCCTCGACGCTCGCCGAGCGCCGGACGGGCGCGCTCGTCGTCTTCGAGCGCAAGGAGGGGCTGCGGGTCTACGTCGAGAACGGCATAGCGCTCGACGCCCGGCTCTCGTTCGACCTCCTGGTCAGCATCTTCACGCCGGACGCTCCGCTGCACGACGGCGCCATCATCATCCAGGCGGAACGCATCGCGGCCGCCTCCTGCTTTCTCCCGCTGACCGCCAACCCAGAGCTCTCGAAGGAGCACGGCTCGCGCCATCGCGCGGCCCTCGGGATCAGCGAGGAGACCGACGCGCTCGCCTTGGTGGTCTCCGAGGAGACCGGAGAGATCTCGCTCGCCGTCGCCGGCGAGCTCGAGAGGCATCTGGACAAGGCGCAGCTCTCCGCCCGCCTGCGCTTCCACCTCGTCACCGACGTCGACGCGTCGTCACGGGAGGATCGATGAGCCGGATGAGCGGCAAGCCGTGGGGACTCCGACTGCTCGCCATTTTCGCCGCGATCGCGGTCTGGTTTTCGGCGTCGTTCGTGAAGCGCGAGCGGGTGAGCGAGAAGTTGATCGACGCGACGGTGACCTACAACCCGGCGCGCGGCACCGTGATCCTCGACCCGATCCAAACGGTCAAGGTGCGCCTGCGCGGGCCCGACAAGCAGATCCGGACGCTTGCGCCGCACGTCGTCGACGTGGTGATCGAGGTTCCCGGTCTCGCGACCGGCACGCTCGACATCCAGCTCGACGAGAGCAACGTCCTGCGGCCCGAGAGTTTCGAAGTCCTGGCGATCGAGCCCAATTCGATCGCCTTGCGACTCGACCGCGAGAAGACCCAGATGCTCCGCGTCTCGCCCCGCCTGGTGGGCGAACCGGCCGCCGGCGCCGAGCCGCTCTCGCCGGTCGCCCGGCCCGACATGGTCCAGGTCACCGGACCGGAGTCGATTCTCGCCGGCATCACCGCCGCCACGACGAGCCCGATCAGCCTCGACGGCCACGCGCTGACCTTCAAGCAGACCGTGAGCGTCGTGCCACCCGATCCCCTGGTGCGCATCATTCAACCCTCGGTCGTCACCGTCGAAGTTCCCATGCACTTCCCCGGCGCCGACACCGACGAGGCCTCGGCCCGGGACCGCGCCGCCGACGCCGGACGACAGGAGAACCCATGAGCCGCCGACTGTTTGGAACCGACGGTATCCGGGCTCCGTTCGGAGTCGAGCCGCTCACGGCCGCGACGGTGCGACGCATCGGCTTCGCCCTGGGCCAGGAGCTCTTCGCGGCGCAGACCGAACCGAAGCCACCACTCGTGCTGCTCGGCGGCGACACGCGCGCGAGCTCTCCGGCGCTCGTCGAGTGGATGACCGAGGGTCTTCGGGTCGCGGGCGCGCGCACGCTCGACCTCGGTACGCTGCCGACACCGGCGGTCGCCTGGGCGGTTCCGCGCTGGGACGGCGCCGCCGGGGTGGTGGCCTCCGCGAGTCACAACCCCGCGGCCGACAACGGCCTCAAGCTGATCGATCGCGCCGGTTTCAAGTGGGAACCGGAGGCCGAAGCACGGCTCGAAGCCCGGCTCGCCGATCTCCTCGAGGATCGCACCGCTTCCGCCGCGGCCGCCGATGCCCAGGATGCCGACGGCCGCGATCGTCGCCTCGGGGCCGGGACGGCTCCGGGCCCGGCGGACTTCCAGCCCGCTTCGCCGGTCACGGCGCGCCCGACCGATCCGGAGGTGATCGGGCGTTACCTGCGTTGGCTGATCGGCGAGAGCGGAGGACGCCAGGCGCTCGCCGGGCTGCGCGTCGCCCTCGACACCGCGAACGGCGCTGCCTCGCGGCTCGCCGGCGAGCTCTTCGCCGGGCTCGGCGCCGAAGTCGAGCTCCTCTTCGCCCATCCGGACGGCAGCAACATCAACTGCGACTGCGGCTCGACCCACCCGGAGGCACTCGCCGCGCGACTCGCAACGGGCGACTTCGACCTCGGCTTCGCCTTCGATGGCGACGCCGATCGCGCGCTGCTGCTCGACGAGCGCGGCCGGCTGCACGACGGCGATGCCATGCTCTACCTCTGGGCCCGCGATCTCGCTCAGCGGGGCCAGTTGGTCGTGCCGACGATCGTCGCCACCAGCATGAGCAACTTCGGACTGGAAAGGGCCCTCGAGGCGCTGGGCGTCGGCGTCCTGCGCTGCGATGTCGGGGATCGCGCCGTCGTCGAGACGCTGCGCGACAACGGTCTGCGCCTCGGCGGAGAGCAGTCGGGTCACCTCGTCGACCTGCACTGTTCGACGACCGGTGACGGACTGTTGACCGCGGTGCGCATCGCGGCGATCGCCGCCCGGGCGGCGCGGGCCGGGCGCACGATCTCGGCCGAGCTCGCCGGTTTTCGCCGCTTTCCCCAGATCCTGCGCAACGTGCCGGTGGAGCGCAAGCCGCCCTTCGCGGAGCTCGCCGGCGTCGCCGCCGCGGCGCGCCGCGTCGAGGAGAGCCTCGGCTCCCAGGGCAGGCTGGTGCTGCGCTACAGCGGCACCGAGCCGCTGGCGAGAATCATGATCGAGGGGCCCGACGAGGCCTCGATCGGCGAGCTCGCCGGCAGCCTCGCTGACGCCATTCAGCTCGAGATCGGAGGCGCCCGATGACCGTCCCTGCGCTGCAGCTCTCGGTGAACGTCGACCATGTCGCCACGCTGCGCCAGGCGCGGCGGGGCGACTTTCCGGATCCGGTCGAGGCGGCCGCGGTCGCCGAGTCCGCCGGCGCCTCCGGCATCACCATCCACCTGCGCGGCGACCGGCGGCACATCCAGGACGGCGACCTCGAACGCCTGCGCGCCTCCGTGCGCGGCAAGCTCAACCTCGAGATGGCGGCGAGCGACGAGATGATCGCCATCGCCTGCCGCTCGCGCCCGCATCAGGTGACCCTCGTGCCCGAGAGGCCGGAAGAGCTCACCACGGAGGGCGGGCTCGACGTCGTCTCTCACCTCCCCCGCCTGCTGGCCGGCGCCGAGCGCCTGCGCGCCGCCGGCATCGACGTCTCGCTGTTCGTCGACCCCGACCCGAAGCGCATCGACGCGCTCGCCCCGCTCGCCGGCCTCGCGACCGGCATCGAGCTCAACACGGATGCCTACACGCGCGCCCGCGGTGGATTCGCCGCCAGCCGCCGGGCCGAAGCCGCGCGCGCCGCGGACATGGCCGCCGCACTCGGCTTCCGCATCTACGCCGGCCACGGCCTGACCGCCGGCAACGTCGGCGGTATCGCCTCGATCCTCCGGATCGAAGAGCTCAACATCGGGCATGCCCTGATCTGCCGCGCCGTCATCCTCGGCCTGGAAGGCGCGGTGCGCGAAATGCTCGCGGCGATGCAAACGGCGCGGGACACCGCCCGCGCCAGTGCGGGTGCCGGTGCCACCGGCGCCGCGCCCGCCCTCGCGCCCTAGCGCTCGATCTCGATCAGCGGCTCGCGCTCGAGCTCGGGCTCGGCGGCGAGGATGAAGGTGCGCGCGATCGGCAGGAGCGAGCGTCGGTAGGACCCACCGAGCTGCAGGTTGACCTCGTAGAAGCCTTGCGGCCAGATCGTCAGCAGACGTCCGCGCTTGGCCTCGCCGGTGATCGAGTCGAAATAGACGAGAACGTCAGCCGGGGTTTCCATGGTTCACTCCTGGTAGTAGCCCTGATCCTTGTAGTCCTTGAGCTTGCGCTGCAACGTGCGGAGGCCGATATCGAGAAGCCTGGCGGCCTCCACCCGGCGGCCGCCGGTGCGGTCGAGGGCGGCGAGAATAGCGTCGCGTTCGATCTCGTCCATGGTCTTCGTGCCGCGCGGTGCCTCCGCCGTGGCTGCCGGCGCCCCGCCGGGCAGGATCGATCTGCGGAAGAACGGCTCCTGCTCCGCCGGGAGCTCCTCGGCGTCGGCCTGCTCCAGGTCCAAGGCGGCTCCGCCCGGTTCGGTCTCCTCGGCGCAGGCCTGCACTTCCGGCGGCAGGTCGCTCACCCGGACGACGTCGCCGCGATGGAAGATGACCACCGACTCGACGGCGTTGCGGAGCTCGCGCACATTGCCGGGCCAGGCGTAGGCCGAGAGCGCACCCAGCGCTTCGCGCGAAAAGCGCTTCGCTTCACGCCCGTGCTCGCGGCAGATCAGATTCAGATAGTGCTCGGCGAGGCGCGGAATGTCGTCGCGCCGCTCGCGCAGCGGCGGAATCCTGAGCGTCACGACCTTGAGCCGGTAGTAGAGGTCTTCGCGGAACCGCCCCTCGGCGATCTCCTTCTCGAGATCCTTGTTGGTGGCCGCGATCAGGCGGAAGTCGACGTCGATCAGCTCGCTGCCGCCGACCCGCATCACCTGCCGCTCCTCGAGCACCCGCAGGAGCTTGACCTGGAGCTCCGGATAGAGCTCGGAGATCTCGTCGAGGAAGAGGGTGCCCTTGTGCGCCAGCTCGAACTTGCCGATCTTCCTCCCGATGGCGCCGGTGAACGAGCCGCGCTCGTGGCCGAAGAGCTCGCTCTCGAGAATGTCCGGCGGGATCGCGCCGCAGTTGATCGCCAGGAAGCGCTCGTTGCGCCGCGGGCTGGTGAGATGCAGCGCGTTCGCGACCAGCTCCTTGCCGGTGCCGCTCTCGCCGATGATGAGCACCGTCGACTTGGTCGGCGCCACCAGGCGCATCTGCTCGAAGAGCGCCTCCATTTTCGCCGAGCGGCCGATGATGCTCTCGAAACCGAAGCGCTTGTCGAGCTGCTGATTGAGCTCGACGACCTTCTCCTTGAGCTGGCGCTTCTCGAGCTGCATCAGGACGCGCTTGCGAAGCTCGTAGAGGTCCACCGGCTTGGTCAGGTAGTCGTCGGCGCCGACCCGCATCGCCTCGACGGCGGACTCGATCGAGCCGAAACCGGTGACCAGGATGACCGCGAGGTCGAGCCCCCGCTTGCGGACTTCGTTCAGGAACCCGAGTCCGTCGAGTCCCGGCATGCGGAGGTCGCAGACGGCGAGTTGCGGGGTGTCCGTCTCCTCCAGAAGCTCGAGCGCCCGACGGGCGTCGTCGAAGGTGCGAACGGCGAATCCGGCACGCTGGATGGCCAGGGCCATCGACTCGCGCGAGCCGGTTTCATCATCAATCACAAGGACTTGCGGCTCCTGCGCCATAGAGTGCCATTCTGGCACAGGTTGACCCTCGGCCCCTCCTGGAATTGCCGCAGCAAGAACAAGAAAGGCTGCTGGTAAAGAAAAAGAAACCGATCATCGCGGCTGAGTCGAACCATCGGCGCGGGCGGCCCACGCCGGCGTTCTGGATGCGAAAGCGAGTCGTCGCAGCCACGAAAGGAACGCCCCCAGCACCCTTTACCGAGCTTTTTTCAGAACCTTGCCAGTCGTTTCAGGAACCCGGCTTCGTCGAGGATCTCGATCCCGAGCGCTCTCGCCTTGTCGAGCTTCGAACCGGCGTCCTCGCCGGCGACGACGAAGGAGGTCTTCGGGGACACCGAGCCGGCGACGCGGGCCCCCAGTGCTTCGAGCTGCGCCGCGGCCTCCTCCCGGCTCATCGACGCGAGCTTGCCGGTGAGGACGACCGTCTTCCCGGCGAGCGGCATGGACGCCGCCGTCGGGCGCGAGACAGCGGGCGGCTCGACGCCGGCGGCGGCGAGCGCCGCGAGCCGCCGCTGCTGACGGGGATCGGCGAAGAAGGCGCGCACGCTCGCCGCCACCTTGGGTCCGATCTCGTCGACCACCTGGAGCTCCTCCTCGCTGGCCGACTCCAGGGCCGCGAGAGAGCCGAAGTGCTGCGCCAGGAGCTTCGCGGTGCGTTCGCCGACCATGCGGATGCCGAGGCCGAAAAGTAGGCGGGCGAGCGGACGATGACGGCTCTCGGCGAGCGCCGCGAGGAGGTTGTCGGCCGACTTCCCGCCCCAGCCCGGCAGCGCCGCGAGCGCCTCGCGGTCGAGCTCGTAGATCCCGGGGATGTCGGTCACCATGCCGGCGGCCACGAGTTGGGCGATGCGCTCGTCGCCCAGCCCCTCGATATCCATGGCGTTCCTCGAGACGTAGTGCCGGATCGTCTCCTGGCGCACCGCCGGGCACTCCGGGTTGACGCAGCGCGTGGCGACCTCGCCCTCGAAGCGCACCACGGCCTCGCCGCACTCGGGGCAGCGGGTCGGCATCTCGAACGGCCGGGCCTCGGCTGGCCGCCGGTCGAGCCGGACTTCGACGACCCGTGGAATGACCTCTCCCGCCTTCTCGATCACCACGGTGTCGCCGACGCGCACGTCCTTGCGCGACAGGTCTTCGTAGTTGTGCAGCGTCGCCCGCCGCACCGTCGAGCCGGCGACCAGCACGGGATCGAACTCGGCGACCGGCGTCAGCACGCCGGTGCGCCCGACCTGCACCAGAATGGCGCGCACGACGGTCTCCGCCTGCTCCGGCTCGTACTTGTAGGCCACCGCCCAGCGCGGCGCCTTCGCAGTCGCACCGAGGCGCTCGCGCAGCGCGAGATCGTCGATCTTGATCACGACACCGTCGGTTTCGAAGCCGAGGGTGTGGCGTTTCTCGCGCCATTGGGCGATGAACTCCTCGACCTCGGCGAGGCCACGGCATCGCCGCCACGACTCGTGCACCGGGAAGCCCCACCCGGCCAGACGCTCGAGGCCATGCGAGTGGGTCGCGAACAGCGGTCCGTCGGCGATCTGGTAGACGACCGCCGCGAGCCGGCGGCTCGCCACCTGGCGGCTTGCCAGGAGCCGGATCGCTCCGGCGGTGACGTTGCGCGGATTGGCGTAGAGCTCCTCTCCCGCCGCCTCGCGCTCCCGATTCACGCGCTCGAACTCCGCGAGCGGCATGTAGACCTCGCCGCGCACCAGGAGGTTCGGAGGGGCTTCGGGCGGCAGGCGCAACGGCAGCGCCCGCACCGTGCGCAGATTCTCGGTGACGTCGTCGCCCACCGTGCCGTTGCCGCGCGTCGCTCCGCGCACGAACAGGCCGTCCTCGTAGAGCAGCGAGGTCGAGATGCCATCGACCTTGAGCTCGGCGACGAACTCGAATCCCGCTGCAGCCTCCTCGGGGGCGAGGCGCGCGAGGCGCGCCGCCCACTCCCGCAACTCGGGGACGTTGTAGGTATTGTCGAGCGACATCATGGGAGGCTCGTGCCGTACTGGCTCGAAGCCCGGGAGCGGTTCTCCTCCGACGCGCCGGGTCGGGCTGTCGGGAGTCGCGAGCTCCGGCTGCGCGGCTTCGAGCTCGACGAGCTCCGCCATCATGCGGTCGAACTCGCGATCGGAGATCTCGGGCCGTCCCGCGCCATAGTAGAGCTGCTCGTGACGCTGGATTTCGCGCCGGAGCTGGGCGGCGCGCTGCGCCGGATCTGGCCTGGTGGCGGTCATGGCCGCCGGTCTAGCAGACCCGTTGGGCTGCGGCGCGGGCGGGATCGCTCCCCGCTGCATCGCTGGAGATGCGCAAGGCGCCCGAGTCGAAGACCGAAGCCGGACGCGGCCCGGCCAGAAGCTCGGGCTCGCGCTCGAGGAGCTCGCGCAGCACCGCGACGACGCGCGGGTCGAACTGCGCGCCCGCCTCGCGTTCGAGCTCGGCGAGCGCCTGTGCCATGTCGCGACCTTTGCGATACGGGCGATCGTTGGTGATCGCGTCGAGCGCGTCGATCACCGACAGGATCCGCGCGCCGAGCGGAATGTTCTCGCCGCGCAGGCCGAAGTAGCCCGGATAGACGACGCCTTCGCGTTTTCCGTCCCAGCGCTCCTGATGGTACTTGACCAGAGGCAGGACGTCGCGCAGCACCTCGATGTTGCCCAGGATCTTGAGACCGATCTCGACGTGCTTGTGCATCAGCACGGTCTCTGCCGCGTCGAGCGGACCCTGCTTGTTGAGGATCGCCTCCGGCACGCCGATCTTGCCGACGTCGTGAAGGAGCGCACCGTAGGCCAGCAGTTGCAGATCGTGCCCGCCGAGCCCGAGCTCCTGTCCGAGCCGCTCGGCAATCCTCGCCACCCTCTGCACGTGACCGACGGTCGTCGGGTCCTTGGCCTCGATCGCCGCCGCGAGCGATACGACCGTGCGATGGAAGTCGCGCTCGAGTTGCGACTGCTGCTGCTGGACATGCTCGATGAGCTGCCGATTCCGCTCCGAGAGCGCTCCGCCGACCGCCCCGAAGAGGCAGAAGAAACCGGCGACGAGGTAGGCAGGCGCCAGCACCTCGCGCAGTGGGCCGGAGTGCGCCGAGAGCGCCGGCAGGACGGTCAACCCGAAATAGGCGAGGCAGACCGGGAGGTTCATCCAGATGGCTCCACCGAGGCCCCCCTGCGCGCCGGCGAGGGCGACCGGAGCGAGGAGGCCGACGGCCATCCACGCCGGGAATCCCCAATCGAGCCGATAGGAGCCCCAGAGCACGACGATCGCCGCGATCAGCGCGAACCCGGTGAGCGCCAATTGCCGGCTGTTGGAGCGCCATTGCACGAAGAGGCGCTGGCCGTAGGTGTCGAGCAGGCTCGCCGGCCGCAGCGCGAGCAGCAGCGGAATTCCCAGGATGAGGCCGGCCATCGTGTCCGCCACCCACCAGGCGAGGAGGTTGCTGACCAGTGCTTCGACCGTCCATTCGAGCCGCCCCAGCCAGGCCAGGGCGAGCGTGCCGAGGATGCCGCTCGCCAGACTCGCGAGCCCGATTCCCAGAAGCATCACGCGAGTCAACCGGGTGCCCGTCGGGCCGGTGGGACGGCGCAGCGTCAACGCCGGAACGAGCGCCGCCGAGGCGTGGACCAGGCAGAACAGCACCATCGCGAGCGGCGAGATCGCCGCGGCCCCCCAGGGGGAGGCGGCGACGGCGAGCAGGACACCGAGCACTCCCCACGGCCCGAACGCAACGCTGGCCGCGAGCGAGACGCCCGCTGGGGGAAAGACGAACGAGGCACCGTAGGACTCGCTGAAGAACTCGGCGACCTCGGACAGGAGGCCGAAGGCCACGGCGGTGGCCAACATCTGCACCAGACCTCGTCCGAAGGGGACGAAATCCGCCGAGCTCGCCTGGCTCGAGGCAGAGGAAGTCGTGGAGCTCGCGTACAAGACGGTGCTTTCTACCCCGAGCCACCGCAACGGTCAAGCACGCCCTCGAGCCCTCTGGCGCCGGCGGACACCCGAGGCGCTCCCGCCGGCGCCGGGATCACCGGCCAGGACAGGCTTCAGGCCCCCCGAGTGTCGTCTTTCGGAGCCTCTTCGGAAGCCGCGAGGTCCTCTGCCAGCTGCAGGTCCGTCGGCTCGGCGAGCGCTCCCGGTTCGGGCGCAGGCGAGCTCGCCGCCGGCGGAGTGACTGGCGGTGCGGGCGGCGCAGGCGGCGCGGGCACTGCGGGCAGAGGCTCCCCAGCGTTCGCCGCTTCGGCTGTCCTCGCGTTTCGGGCCGACAGACCGGGGCCCCCGTCGGACCGTCGCCAATCGCGTCCGAGCAGCGACAGGGTCATCGCACCGAGACCCATCGTCCAGGCGGCGTACTTGAGGAAGAAGCCGAGCGCGATCAGGGCGAAGGCGAAGAGTCCGAGGAAACCGCCGGGCAGGCCGACGAGCCGCGCCAGAATCGTCACGCCCTGGATCATGGCGACGCCGACCACCACCGGCAGGAACGGCTCCGCGAGCTGCCAGCCGAAGCGCTCCGCCGCCCAACGGCCGAGCGACTGGGCGACTGCGGCGAAGCCGAGCAGCGTCGCGACGAGCAGGGCGAGCACCGCCACCGGCACCAGCACCAGCAGCGGAATGCCGACGATCGAAACCGCGAGGATGACGGTGACGAAGATCAGCACCGGGAAGAAGAGGAGCTGGGTCAGAAGGCCGGCAAAGACCGCCTTCCACGGCTCCTCGGTCAACCGCCGCGATGTGTGCTCCATCGGACCACGCGCCAGCAGCACCGAGATGCAGCAGAGCAGCATCAGGAACAGGGCGCGCAAGATGCTCCAGACGAGCTCGCCGGCGTCGCTGTCGAACATGAAGGGCCAGGCTGAGCTCCACCCGTGGTCGCCCTTGCCGCCCCAATCGCCGCCCCAGCCGACCGTCGAGCGCTGTCCCTCGACGGTCGCTCCGTCCTCGGCCTGAACGCTGCCCCCGATGGCGACGGCATCCTGCTCGACAGTCGCTCCGGACTCGAGGCGTACTTTGCCGCCGACCGCGACCGCGCTGCCTCCCACCTGACCACCGCTCTCGACGGTGACGCTGCCACCGACCGCAACCGCGTCCCCTTCGACGTGACCGGAGACGGTCACCGAGCAGCCGATGCAGACGGTGTCTCCGGTGGTCTCGCCGGCCTCGACATGGATCGACCTGCCGAACGAGACGCGATCGTCGCCGTCGCTTTCGACCCGGATGTGACCGATGCCGGGCACCGGCGGTGCCGGCGGAATCGGAGGAGTCGGCGCAAACCCAGGGGTCCCGGAGACGCCAGCTGACCCGTCCTCATCGAGGCCGAGCGCCGCGCGCCGCTCTTCGGCGTCGAGCGCCGCCAGGCTGGCGACGAGCTCGCCATCCTTGCCGAGGAAGGCACGCAGCTCATCATCGGAGAACGCCTTGCCGTTGACCTCGACCTCCGCCTCGTCGTCGACGAGCTCGATCGAACGGATCGCCGGATCGCCTTCGATCGGCCGCAGGCGGATCGAATCGTCCTCCACCCAGACCCGGAATCGCTGATGGATCTGGTCGCCGAGGCTGCCCTTCTCGACGGTCTCGGCCGCGGCGGCGACGGGAACGGTGGGTACGGCGACGGCGCCGCCGGCAAATCCGAGCAGCAGCAGAGTGACCGCAGTGAGGCGAGCGAGACACGGGGAGAGACCCCCGCGCCCGGACACGGGAGCGTCAGGCCGAAAGCGCAGCGATGCCAGCATGGGATGGACTCCTTTTCGACGAAAGCGCGACCAGCCCGCGAAACGCGGCCAGCGCGAGCGCTGCATTCAAGGCGAGAAGTGCGACCAACGGCGGCTGAGCCAGGGCGCGACCGAGAACCCGGCCGACACTCGCCAAGGCACCCCAGATGGAGAGTCCGGCCGTCAGATGCGACATCAGATCGGCAACCGAACTGATCCAGAGATTGAGCACCCCGGCCGGTCCGACCAGCCGGGCCAACGGCCCGACCGCCGGCAGGAGCAGCCCCGCCGAGACCGCCACCGCGAGGAGAGCGGCAGCGAGCGCCGCGCGGCTCCACCGCGAATCGAGCCAGCTGCGCCGCGGCAGCGCCGCCATCACCCGCAGCACGAATCCGGGCCGCGGAGCCGGCTCCGGGAGGTGTGCGAACCAGGCCGCAAGAGAGGCATCCTCGGGCAGGAGCGGTCGGGTATGGGCGTCGCGGGGGGGGGTGTTCATTTCATCTCTCCAGTCGGCCCTACGATTGCTCCACCTCCGGGTTTCACACCCGGGGAATCGGGATCGAGACCGAGCGTCCGCATCTCGCGCGCGAGCTCGGCGCGAGCGCGGAAAATGTGGATCTTCACGGTGCCCAGGGGGAGCCCCAGGACCTCGGCGATCTCGTCGTACGACATCTCCTGGGCGAAGCGCAGGAGCAGAATCCCCCGATAGGCCGGGCGCAGGCGCGCCACGGCGCGCTCGAGCAGCCGGCCCGACTCCCTGGCCAGGGTCCGCAGCAGCGGATTCTCCGCCGCGAGGTCGGCCGGCATCTCGGGCGACTCCTCTTCCCCGGGGAAAGGGGCGTCGAGGGAGACCGTTTCGAGCCCCCCGCGGCGCAGCTCGTCGAGAGCGCTGTTGTGCGCGATCTTGAAGATCCAGCTCGAGAACTTGCGTTCCGGATCGAACCGCGGCAGGGCCTTCCAGGCCTTGAGGAACGTCTCCTGGGCGAGATCCTCGGCGAGCTCCGGTTGCCGGACGATGCGCACTACCAGCGCGTAGACCGGCCGGTGAAAGCGCTCCACGAGCTCGCGGAACGCCTCCTCCGAGCCACGCTTCGCCTCGACGGCGAGCGCCTCGTCGCTCTTCGCCCCGCTCCGCTCCACAACATTGACTCCGGCCACCGGCCATCAAGCCTAGCGTACCCGCCGACGTCGCCTGTGGCACTTGCGTCGGGATCCGTGCCCCGGGTTGCGGGCGGAGGGGTGTCCCCCGGCTGCCCGCCCCAACGCGCTGGGCATCGGAGCCAGCGGCCCGGATATGCTCCGGCGATGCCCGATGCACCCCTCGTTCTGCCGCTCGACGCCCACAACCAGCGGCTGGTCGACAACGTCCATCCGGCGGCCTGGGAGAATCCCGTACCGGCCGGGGTCTACCACCTCGTCGTCCTCGGCGCCGGCACGGCCGGCCTGGTGGCCGCCGTCGGCGCCGCCGGTCTCGGAGCCCGGGTTGCCATCGTCGAGAAGCACCTGCTGGGAGGAGATTGCCTCAACTCGGGCTGCGTCCCTTCGAAGGCGGTGCTGCGCGCTGCGCGCGCCTTCCGCGACCTGCGGCATGCGGCCGAGTTCGGCGTGCGGGCGACGCCGGAGGGCGGCGACTTCGCGGCGGCGATGCAACGCATGCGACGCCTGCGGGCCGAGATCAGCGGCCACGACTCCGTCTGGCGGCTGCGCGACCTCGGCATCGACGTCTTTCTCGGCGAAGGCCGATTCACCGGCGCGGATACCCTCGAGGTCGCGGGGAGCCGGCTGCGGTTCCGCCGGGCGCTGGTGGCGACCGGGGCGCGCCCCGCGGTGCCCGATCTGCCCGGACTCGCCGAGGTCGGATGCCTCACCAGCGAGACGGTCTTCCAGCTCACCGATCTGCCGCGGCGGCTGGCGATCCTCGGCGGGGGACCCATCGGGTGCGAGCTGGCCCAGGCCTTCGCCCGGTTCGGCAGCCAGGTCACTCAACTGGTGCGCGGTCGCCATCTGCTGACGCTCGAGGAGGAGGTCTGCGTCGCGGTCGTCCAGAAGGCCCTCGAAGCCGACGGGGTGCGGATCGTTGTCGACTGCCGACTCCTCGGCGTCCAACGGCCGCAGCGCAGCAAGGTCGTGCACTTCGAGCTCGACGGCAATCAGCATCAGCTGCCGGTGGACGAGATCCTCGTCGCCACCGGGCGCGCGGCCAACGTCCTGGGACTCGGCCTCGAGAGCGCCGGTGTCGCCTTCTCGCCGCGCGGTGTCGAGGTCGATGACCGGCTCCAGACGACGAATCCGCGCATCTACGCCTGTGGCGACGTCGTGTCGGCGCGCCGCTTCACCCATCTCGCAGATGCCCAGGCGAGGATCGTGCTGCAGAACGCCCTCTTTCGCGGCAGGAAAAGAGCCAGTGCGCTGCTCGTCCCCCGGTGCACCTTCACCTCGCCCGAGGTCGCCCAGGTTGGCCTCCATGATGACGAGCTGCGCCAGCGCGGGATCCGCTTCGAGACCCTGGAGGTGTCGCTGGCGGAGAACGACCGCGCGCGCCTCGATGGCGCCGGCGCCGATGCCGGGCTACTCCGCCTCCACTACAAGCGGGGGGGCGACCGGATCCTCGGGGCGACCCTGGTGAGCGAGCACGCCGGCGAGACGATTGGCGAGCTCGTCGTGGCGATCCAGCACGGCGTCGGCCTCGCCCGACTGGCCGAGACGATCCACCCCTACCCCACCCAGGCGGAAGTGGTGAAACGGGCCGCCGACGCCTGGCGCCGGACGAAGCTCACCCGGGGGGCAAAGCGCCTCTTCGCCTTCTGGTTTCGCCGGCAGGAGAAGAGTGAGCTCCGGCGGTTTGCCAAATCCGATGGGCTGGCGGCCGCTCAGTCCGACGCGCTCGCGAAGCCGCCACCCAGCGCGCGATAGAGCTCGACCGCCGCGACCAGTTCGTCACGGCGCGCCGTCTGCAGCTCGAGCTCGGCCACCAGGCGCGAGCGCTCGACGTCCAGCACCTCCAGGAAGCTCGATTCGCCCTCCCGATAGCGGTCGCGAGCGATCGCTGCCGCAGCCTCGAGCGCCGCGCTCTGCTCAGCCAGGGCCGTGCGCCGCTCGCGCCGCGTCTGGGTGGCGAACAGCGCGTCCTCGACGTCGCGGAAAGCGCCTTCGGCGGTCGCGAGGTAGCCGATCACCGCCTGCTTCTGGCGCTCTTCGGTAGCCGCCACCAGCGCACGGTTCCGGCCACCCTGGAAGATCGGCTGCAGGAGGCCGGCCGCCACCTGCCAGACCGCCGCCGCAGGGTTCCAGAGGTTCCCGAGCTCGGCGCTCTCGCGGCCGTAGTAGCCGGTGAGACCGATCGAGGGGAAGAGGGCGGCACGCGCCTGCCCGACGCGCGCTGCGGCGGCCGCGAGGCGGGCCTCCGCGACCGCGACGTCCGGGCGGCGCAGGAGGAGCTCCGACGGCAGGCCGGCCGGCACCTCCGGCACGGCGATCTCCTCCAGAGCCTTGCCACGTTCGATCGCACCGGGCATGCCGCCGAGCAGAATGGCGAGTCGATTCTCGGTCGCGCGGCGACGACGCTCGATTTCGGGCAACGCCGCCGCGGCGGCGGCGCGTTCGGCGCGCGCCCGTTCGAGGTCGAGGCGCGAGACCAGCCCCCCTTCGAAGCGATCCCGGATGAGCTGCTCGGTGCGCTGCCGAGTTTCGACCGTCTCGCGCGTCACCACGGCCTGGCGGTCGAGGCTGGCGAGGTCGAAATAGGTCGAGGCGACGTCGGAGACCACCGCGAGACGCACCGCATCCCGGGTCCAGGTGGCGGCGAGGAGATCCTGACGCGCCGCCTCGGCCTGGTTGCGCGCCCGGCCGAAGAGGTCGAGCTCGAACGAGACCGTCGCTGCCACCCGTCCGTAGTCGACCTCGGTGGCGCTTCCCGGTGCCTGCGCGCCGCTCGACTCCGCGAGGCGCGTGCGCGCCGCCGTGGCCTCGAGCGCGACCGCAGGCAGTCGGTCCGCACCCGCGAGCCGGGCGAGGGCGCGCGACTCTTCCAGCCGCGAGATCGCCAGCGCGAGATCGTGATTGGCCTCGAGTCCGAGCGCCACCAGGGCGTCGAGCTGCGGGTCGTCGAAAGCCAGCCACCAGGAGTCGGCGACTGCCGCTCCCGCACTCCCGTCCGACATCCCGACGGCGGCAGACGAGCGCCAGCTCTCCGGCGCGACCGTCGAAGGCGGCTCCGGAGGGGGGGCGAGGGAACAGCCGGCCGTAGCGAGAAGTACGACCGTGAGAACAGGCAGGAACGCGGGCATGAACGTGCGGCGAATCACGAGGAGACCTCCTGCCCGGCGGAGGATTCCGCGACGCCCGGGCGGCGTCGCCTCTCCCCCAGCCGCGCGATGATCACGTAGAAGACCGGAATGAAGAAGACCGCGATGAACGTCGCGGCGATCATGCCGCCGAAAACGCCGGTACCGATCGAATGTCGGCTCGCGGCGCCCGCGCCGGTCGAGACGACCAGCGGCAGCACCCCGAGGACGAAGGCGAGCGAGGTCATCACGATGGGACGGAACCGCAAACGCGCCGCCTCCTGCGCGGCGCCTTCGATCGTGGCCCCGGCATCCCGCCGCTGGGTGGCGAACTCGACCATCAAAATGGCGTTCTTCGACGCCAGGCCGATGAGCGTGATCAATCCGATCTGGAAATAGATGTCGTTCGCCGCCCCGCCGAAAAGGGCGCCGCGCAACCAGACCGCCGCGAGCGCGCCGAGCACAGCGATCGGCACGGTGAGCAGCACGGCCACCGGCAGCTTCCAGCTCTCGTACTGCCCAGCCAGGATCAAGAAAACCACCAGGATCGAGAACAGGAAGACCACCGCCGAGGAGCCGCCGGTCTTCTTCTCCTGGAAGGCCGAGCCGCTCCAGGCGTAACCGAAGTCCTGTGGCAGTTGGGCGTCGGCGAGCTTCTCCATCGCCGCGATCGCCTCGCCCGAGCTTCGTCCGGGGGCGGCGGCCCCGAGGAGCTTCACCGCCGGAAACCCGTTGAAGCGCTCGAGCACCTCGGGGCCGACCGTCGACTTCACGGTGACCAGCGCAGAGAGCGGCATCATGCGGCCGTCGGCGGCGCGCACGAAGACGCGCCCGAGATCGTCGGGCGACTTGCGGTCGACCGCCTCGGCCTGAAGCTGCACCCGGAAGGCCCTGCCGCTGCGCGTGAAGTCGTTGACGTAGAGCGTGCCGAAGGTGCTCTGCAACGCCGCGTAAACGTCATCGACCGAGATGCCCGACGCCTTGGCGCGTTCACGGTCCAGCGCCACCTCGAGCTGCGGCACGTCCGGCCGGAAGAGCGTGCGTACGCCGGCCAGCTCGGGCAGCTTGTTGGCCTTCTCCATCAGGCCGAACGCCACCTCCGACATGTGGTGGGTGCTGCCCTCGCCGCGATTCTGAACGAAGAACTCGAACCCGCCGGTCGCACCGAGCCCCTGGATCGGCGGTGGATTGAAGCCGAAGATCACGGCCTCCTTGATCCCGCCGGTGCTGCCGTAGAAGCCGCCCAGCACCTGCTCGAGTTTCGACTCGCGCTCGTCCCAGGGTTTCAGAATGACGAAGAAGGTGGCAGCGTTCGACTTGCTGCCGCCGCCGACGAAGTCGAAGCCGACGATCGAAACGATGCGCTCGACCGCCGGATCCGCCAGCACCGCCTGCTCCACCTGACGCGCCACCTTCGCCGTGCGTTGCAGCGTCGCGCCGTCCGGGAGCAAGGCCGCGGCGATGAAATAGCCCTGATCCTCACTCGGCACCAGCCCGCCGGGCACCACGTTGAGCAGCCCGAAAACCGCCAGGAGCGCGACCAGAAACAGGCCGATGGTGAGCGCCTTGTGGCGGATCAGAAAGTCGACCTTGGCGCCGAAACCGTCGGTGCGGCGCTGGAACCAGGCATCGAACCTGCCCAGCAGACCGTGCGGCGCGATGTGCTCCGGGCGGAGCAGGATCGCGCACAGCGCCGGGGTCAAAGTGAGCGCGACCACGCCGGAGAGAAATACCGAGATGGCGATGGTGATGGCGAACTGGCGGTAGAGCTCGCCAGCGAGGCCGCCGAAGAAGGCGACCGGCAGAAAGACCGCCACCAGGACGAGGACGATCGCGATCACCGGTCCGGTGACTTCGGTCATCGCCTTGAACGCCGCTTCGCGCGGCGAGATCTTCTCGGCGCGCTGAATGCGCTCGACGTTCTCGAGCACGACGATGGCGTCGTCGACGACGATGCCGATGGCGAGCACCAGCCCGAACAGCGTCAGGGTGTTGATGCTGAATCCGAGGGCGTACATGCCGGCGAACGCGCCGATGAGGGACACCGGCACGGCCATCAGCGGAATGAGCGTCGCGCGGAACGAACCGAGGAAGACCCAGACGACCAGGAACACCAGCACCATCGCCTCGAGGAGGGTCTTCACGACCTCTTCGATCGACACCCGCACGAACCGGGTCGAGTCGTACGGCGTCGCCCAGGCCATCCCTACGGGAAAGCGCTTGGCGACTTCCCTCATCGTCGCCTGTACGCCATCCGCCGTCGCCAGCGAATTGGCGCCCGGCTGCAGGAAGATCGCCATGTTGATCGCCGGCTTGCCGTTGACGTTCGACACCGTGTCGTAGTCCCGGGCGCCGAGCTCGACCCGCGCGACATCGGCGAGGCGCACCCGCGCCCCATCCGCTGCCGACCGCAGGACGATCTCCTCGAACTGCCGCGGCTCCGTGTAGCGAGGGGGTGCGGTGACGGTGAAAGAGAGCTCGGTCGGGCCCGGCGTCGGCTCCTGGCCGATGCGCCCGACCGCGAACTGCGCATTCTGCTCGCGGATGGCGGCCGCGACGTCCGCCGGCGTCAGGCCGAAGAGCGCCAGGCGGTCCGGCTTGAGCCAGATCCGCATCGAGAAGTCCTGGGCGCCGAAGATCAACGCCGAGCCGACTCCCGGAACGCGCTTGATCTCCTCGAGGATGTTGAGCGTCGTGTAGTTGGAGAGGAAGAGCGGGTCCAGACGGCCTTCCGGCGAAGTCATCGAGATGATCTGCAGGAAGTTCGACGACTGCTTCTGCACCGTGACGCCGTTTCTGCGGACCTCCTCGGGGAGCCGCGGCTCGGCGAGGCGGACGCGGTTGCTGACATTGGTCGCCGCCTGGTCGACGTCGGTGCCGGTCTCGAAGGTCACGGTGATGCTCACCGAGCCGTTCGAAGACGAGGTCGACGACAGATAGAGCATTCCCTCGACGCCGTTGATCTGCTCTTCGATCGGGGCAGCGACCGTGACCTGCAGGGTCTCGGCCGACGCTCCGGGATAGAAGGCGTTCACCGTCACCTGCGGCGGCGCGATCTCCGGGTACTGCGCGATCGGCAGGTTGAAGATCGCCGCCGCGCCGATCAGCAGAATCAGCAGCGAGATGACGGTGGCGAGAATCGGCCGCCGGATGAAGAGATGCGAAATCATGAACCGGCTCCGGATTCGCCCGCCGCCCCATCCGTCTCGACCGCCGGCTCGACCGCGTCGACAGCCGCGTCGACGACCTGCACGACCGCTCCCGGACCGACCTTGAGCGCGCCGTCGACGATCACCCGCTCACCTGCGGCGAGGCCCGAGCCGACGATCCAGTCGCTGCCGCTCCACTGCTCGAGCACGACCGGCCGGGACTCGACCTTGTCGCCGACGCCAACGACGTAGACGAACTGGCCCTCCGGCCCCTGCTGCACGGCGCGCTGCGGCACCACCAGCGCTGCGGACCGGGAGACGCCCTGCAGCACCACGCGCACGAAGAGTCCCGGGAGGAGCGCGGCGTCGGCATTGGGGAATTCCGCGCGCAGCTCGACCGAGCCGGTCGAGACGTCGATCTGCGAGCCGGTGAAGTTCAGCTTGCCGCGCAGCGGATGGATCCGGCCGTCGGCGAGCACGAGCTCGGCGGAGACGTCCGAGAGCGACTTCCCGGCGCGGGCGAGCTCCGCCTGAAGACGCGCGAACTCGCGGTCCGAGACCGTGAACAGCGCCCAGATCGGGTCGATGCGCCAGATGCTCGTCAGCAGCGAATTCTCGCCATCGTCGACCAGACTCCCCTGGGACTTGAGCGCTCGGCCGGAGATTCCCGAGACCGGCGCGACGACCTGCGTGTAGCCGAGCTCGAGCTCGGCCGAACGCAGGGCGGCGCGGGCGCTCTCGAGGCTCGCGCTGGCCTGGTCGCGGGTCGACATGGCGTCGTCCAACTCGCGCCGGGAGACCGCCTCGCGCTCGACCAGGGGACCCAGCCGCGCCACGTCGCGCTCGGCGCGGGTGAGAGCCGCTTGCGCCTCGCCCACCACGCCTTTCGCGCGGTCGACATCGGCACGGTAGGAGGCCGGATCGATCCGGAAGAGGAGCTGCCCCTCGCGAACCGGCTCGCCCTCGTTGTAGGCCCAGCTCTGCAGGATGCCCTTCACCCGCGAGCGGACTTCGACCTCGCGCGAGCCCTGGAGCCGCCCCGGCACCGCGAAGGCCATTTCGAGGGTCTTCGGCGCCAGAGTCACGACCGTGACCTGTGCCGGCGGCGGAGCCAGTTGGGCCGGCGGCTTGCCACCGCCACAGGCGAGGCTCCAAGAGGATGTGATGAGTACTGCGACTGTCATCAAGGAACGATTCACGAGGCTCTCCTCAGAGTTCGAAAGGGTGCGCATTTGGATTCAGGAACCCGCCGGGCGGGGCCGGCAACCATGGATGAAGATTCGGACGGCGCTACGCACCTGCTCTTGGATCTCCTGCGGCGTGACAGGACTCGGGTCGCCGGCGAGCGCCCGGTTGTGCAGGTGTCCGCGCAGGAGCGCCAGGAACTGGCCGGCGGCGCGCACCGGCTCGGCGATCTCGAGCAGCCCCTTGTCCACCTTGTCGCCCAGGTACGAAGCGAGCGCCTGCTGGATCGGCCCGCCCTCTTCGGTCAGGAAGACTTCGCGCAGCTCGGGTGCATGGGGAGCTTCGGCGCACAGCGCGCGCCACCAGGCGACCACCGACGGTTCGAGCACCACGGCCAGGTAGCGCTCGCCGAACGCGAGCAGACCCTGCTCCGGGTCGATCGAGATCCCTTCGACGCAGAGCGGCCGCATCACCGCCTCGGAGTAGTCGCGCAGGATCGCCTCGAACAGGCCGCGCTTGGTGCTGAAGAGTGCGTAGAGCGTGGCGAGCGACCCCCCCGAGACCGCGACGACATCGGCGCAGGTCGTGGCGGCGTAGCCCTTCTCGAGGAAGAGGGTGCGGGCGGCCGCGAGGATCGCCTGTCGGCGCGCTGAAGCGCGGCCCGAGAGGCCATCGGACGCACAGGGGTGGCAGGCGGAGGTGGGCGGAAGGTCGCTCAAGGAGCGTACTGTAACTTACATTACAGTCCATGACAAGAGGGGGGCGAGCGCCTTTCCTCGCGCTGTCCGCCAGCTTCGGCCGGCCTGCAGGTCAGTAGATTTCGGCGACGCAGCAGCGCAGGGAGCCGCCCGCCTTCTCGATCTCGGCGAGCGCCACGGACTTCACTTCGAATCCCCAGGCGGCGAGGTCGGCGCGGTGCTCCCGGGTGAGCGCTTGCGCGGCGGCTTCGCTCATCCAGACGTCGCGGTCCGAGAGCGCGATGCAGTTGCCGGCGAAGGCCGCCTTCTCGGCGTCCGTGATCACGAGGACCCGCTCGCCGTAAAGGCCGGCGATCGCCCGCGGCACCTCGGGGTCGCGGAACGACGGCGGGTGGATGACCAGGGCGCGGCTCGCCAGCACCGACATGACGACGTTGGTGTGGTACTCGGCCGGATCGAGCTCGAAGACGAACATCAGATCGAGGCCGAAGGCCTCGTGCATCTTGTCGGCTCCCCTGCGGTCGCAGCGTTCCGTGAGGCCGCAGAAGCCGATGTTTCTTCCTCGATCGACGATCAGCGGGCCGGTCAGTTCGGCGACGCAGTCTTCCGGCAGTCGCTCGATGCGTTTCGCGAAAAGACCAGTAAATAGGGACGGAATGTCGGAGCGCTTTGCCTCTCTGCGGCGCACCTCGTGGCGCATGGCGCCGAGGATGAGTCTGTCCTTCGTCGTCGCGAAGACGTTGTTCGGGAAGACGGCGTCGGGAGTTTGCGCGTCGCCGGGCAGGGTGAAGACCGGGAGGGTACCGACCAGCGCTCCTGCGAGGTGGGCATGCTCCACCAGTGCGCGCTCCTCCGACGTGCCGGTCTTCATGTCCATGTAGCGGTTGTCGGTCGCCGACTCCTCCGCGAGCCGGAAGCCGAGCGGCGAGACCAGGAAGGCGGCGCGCGCCGCGGTGGGGTGCGCAACGGGAAAACGGCCTCCCGCGATCGCGTCGCGGAAGGCCTGGGGGGAGTCGACGATCATGGGTTCCCTGCGGCGTTCAGCCGGCGCCGCCCGCGGCGCCGCGAGCCATGCGCGGCGGCGCGATCTTCGCCTTGAGGTAGTCGCGGTTCAGCTGGGCGATGAAGTCGACCGAGATCTGCTTCGGGCAGACCGCCTCGCACTCGCCGTAGTTCGTGCAGCTGCCGAACATCTCCTCCTCGAGCTGCGCGACCATCGACTCCACCCGCAGGTAGCGCTCCGGCTGACCCTGCGGCAGGAGGGCGAGGTGCGAGATCTTGGCCGAGGTGAAGAGCTGCGCGGCGCCGTTCGGGCACTGCGCAACGCAGGCGCCGCAGCCGATGCACTGGGCGGCGTCCATCGCCAGATCGGAGTCGATCTTCGGGATCGGGATGGCGTTGCCGTCGGGCGCCGAGCCGGTATTCACCGACACGAACCCGCCTGCCTGGATGATGCGGTCGAAGGCGCTCCGGTCGACCATCAGGTCGCGCAGCACGGGGAAGGCCCGCGACCGCCAGGGCTCGAGGGTCAGCTCGTCGCCGTCCTTGAAGTGGCGCATGTGCAGCTGACAGACGGTGGTCCCCTTCTGTCCGCCGTGGGCGACACCGTTGATCACGAAGCCGCAGGTGCCGCAGATTCCTTCGCGGCAGTCGTGGTCGAAGGCGATGGGCTCCTCGCCGCGGCCGACCAGACGCTCGTTGAGGACGTCGAGCATCTCGAGAAACGACATGTGGGGACTGACATCGGGGGCCTCGTAGGCGACCATCCTGCCCGGAGCATCGGCGGCCGGCTGCCGCCAGACCTTGAGCTTGAGCTTCATCACTTGTAGCTCCTTTGGGCGAGGTGGACATGCTCGAAGGCCAGGGGCTCCTTGTGGAGCGCCCAGCCCTTTTCCGCCCCCAGGTTCTGCCAGGCGGCGACGTAGGAGAACTTCTCGTCGTCGCGCAGGGCCTCGCCCTCGGGGGTCTGGCTCTCCTCGCGGAAGTGTCCGCCGCACGACTCCGCCCGCTCGAGCGCGTCCTTGCACATGAGCTCGCCCAGCTCGAGAAAGTCGGCGACCCGGCCGGCCTTCTCGAGCGACTGATTCAGGCTCTCACCCGATCCGAGGACATTGACGTTCTCGCGGAACTCCTGGCGCAGGGCGGGAATCTTCTCCAGCGCGGCCTTGAGGCCCGAGGCATTCCTTGCCATGCCGCAGTGCTCCCACATGATCTTCCCGAGCTCGCGGTGGATCGAGTCGACCGAGCGCTTGCCGCCGACCGCCAGAAGTTGACTCACCCGCGAGGCGACTTCGGCCTCCGCGGCGGCGAACGGGGCGCTCGCGGTGTCGAGCTTCTCCCCCATGTGCTTCACCAGGTAGTCGCCGACGGTGTACGGAATCACGAAGTAGCCGTCGGCCAGCCCCTGCATGAGGGCCGAGGCTCCCAGCCGGTTCGCGCCATGGTCCGAGAAGTTCGCTTCGCCGGCCACGAACAGTCCGGGCACGGTCGACATCAGGTGATAGTCGACCCACAGCCCGCCCATCGTGTAGTGGACGGCCGGGTAGATCCGCATCGGCACGCTGTAGGGGTCTTCGCCGGTGATCTTCTCGTACATCTCGAACAGGTTGCCGTAGCGCTCGGCGATCGCCTTCTGACCCAGCCGGCCGATCGACTCGGCGAAGTCGAGATAGACCCCGAGGCCGCCCGGACCGACTCCCCTGCCTTCGTCGCAGACCGCCTTGGCGTTGCGCGAGGCGACGTCGCGCGGCACGAGGTTCCCGAAGCTCGGGTACTTCACCTCGAGGTAGTAGTCGCGCTCGGCCTCCGGAATGTCGCCGGCCTTGCGGGTGTCGCCCTTCTTCTTCGGCACCCAGATCCGGCCGTCGTTGCGCAGCGACTCGGACATCAGCGTGAGCTTCGACTGGTACTCCCCCGACACCGGAATGCAGGTCGGGTGGATCTGCGTGTAGCACGGGTTGCCGAAGAAGGCGCCGCGCTTGTGGGCGCGCCAGATCGCCGTCGCGTTGCAGCCGGTGGCGTTCGTGGACAGATAGAAGACGTTGCCGTAGCCGCCGGTCGCCAGCACCACCGCGTGCGCGGCATGCCGGCCGATCGACCCCGTGACCAGGTCGCGGGTGATGATGCCCCGGGCGCGGCCCTCGTCGACCACAACGTCGAGCATCTCGGTGCGTGGGAACATCCGGACGTTGCCGAGACCGATCTGCCGCGACAGCGCCTGATAGGCGCCCAGCAGCAGTTGCTGCCCGGTCTGGCCGCGGGCGTAGAAGGTGCGCGAGACCTGGGCGCCGCCGAACGAGCGGTTGGCGAGCATGCCGCCGTACTCCCGCGCGAACGGTACGCCCTGCGCCACGCACTGGTCGATGATCTCGACCGAGACCTCGGCGAGGCGATAGACGTTCGCCTCGCGCGCCCGGAAATCACCGCCCTTCACGGTGTCGTAGAACAGCCGGTAGACGCTGTCGCCGTCGTTCTGGTAGTTCTTGGCGGCGTTGATGCCCCCCTGGGCGGCGATCGAATGCGCGCGCCGGGGCGAGTCCTGGTAGCAGAAGCAGCTCACCTTGTAGCCGAGCTCGGCGAGCGACGCGGCCGCCGAGGCCCCGGCGAGCCCCGAACCGACGACGATGACGGAGAAACGGCGCTTGTTCGCCGGATTCACCAGCTTCATGTCGAACTTCGTGCGCTCCCACTTGGTCTCGATCGGGCCGTCGGGAATTCTGGCATCGAGCTGCATGACTACCTCACCACGCCGGTCAGCACGGCGATCGGGAATGAGACGTTGCCGAGGGTGATCACGATGGCGAACAGCGTCGCGAACCGGCGGCGCCACGGATTCCACGCCGGCTGGTTCCAACCGAGTGTCTGGAAGAAGCTCCAGAGCCCGTGGAACAGGTGGAAGCCGAGCGCGATGTTCGCCACGATGTAGAAGGCCGCGACCCAGCCGACCTGGAATCCGACGATGACGTTCTGGTAGACCTTGCCGGGGACGAAGTCGGGGTGCGCCGATCCCAGAGTCAGGTGCGCCAGGTGGTAGATCACGAAGAGCAGCAGGAGGACGCCGCCCCAGCGCATCGTGCGCACGGCATAGCTCGACTGCAGCAGCTCGTGGCTCTGGTAGCGCACCGGCCGGGCGCGGCGCGACTGCAGCGTGAGCGACCAGGCGGACCAGATGTGCAGCAGAACCGCCGCGAGCAGCACCGCGCGGGCGATCCACAGCGCCTGGCCGGAGCCGAGAATCGGCTTCCCGAGCTCGCGCAGCGCTTCGGCGTAGTGATCGAACTTCGCCTCGCCCTGGTAGAGCTTCAGATTGCCGAACATGTGGATGAAGACGAAGCCGAACAGGATGAGGCCGGTCACGGCCATCACCGCCTTCTTCCCCAGGGTCGTACGAGAAAAGCCGACGGTCGCGGTCATCTCCAGCTCACCCCACTCTCATTCCTGCTGATCTACGCCGGCAGGGCCGCCGGCGGACTGCCTCGCCGTTCGTTCGCCCGATGATACCGATCCGGTCTGCACCCGCACCATCCCATGGGGCGGGAGGAGAGCCGCCGGAAGGGCCCCGGATTCAGCGCCGCTTGCGCCGGCGGGGGCGCTTGCGCGGCGGCGCTGCACGGGCGCCGCCGAGGGGCGCGCCGAGGGAATCGCCGGAAGCCAGCACCGGGCGCCGGCGGGAGGCCGCCTGCCACTGAGCCAGCTCCTCGAAACCCTCGGCGGTCGCCTCGGCGAGCAGCTCGAAGAGCCAGAGGGCGTCGGGGAACCAGGATCTCGACACCGCGAGATGGCGCTCGCCGGCGGTGCGGTGGGGCTCGCAGAGGCGCAGGAAGCCCTTGAGCGCGTCGGTGGTCTGCTGGGTGCGAACGCGCGAGAGGGCGAAGCGCTTGATGAACGGGGCACAGACTTCGTCGACCAGCAGGGCGAGTTGCTCGCGGCGCAGGGCCTTCCTCGCCAGAGCCTCGATGTCGAAGCGGCGCAGCAGCACGCCGGGCAGGAGGAGCGCAGCCAGAAGACCGCCGTCCGAGACTTGCCGGCCGGCAGCGATCTTGCGGTCGAGCGTGGGGAGGATCTTGCCGAAGTCGCCGAGGCCGCGCTCGCTCGCCTGGACCATCGCGTAGGCCTCGGGCAGCAGAACTTCGAGCACCCCGAGGTCGAGCATCCACTGCATGGCCTTGCCCGAGCTGCCGCAGCGCAGGAGCGCCACGAGCTCTTCGCTGACGCGCGCCGGCGACGCCTTGGTGAGCTCCTGCCGGAGATCGTGGATCGCCGCCTGGCTCTCCGCCTCGATCGTGAAATCGAGCCGCCCGGCGAGCTCGCAGGCGCGCAGCATCCGCACGGGATCTTCGCGGAAGCGCACTTGCGGATCGCCGATCGTGCGCAGAACGCTCTGGCGGAGATCCTCCATGCCGCCGACGTAGTCGAGAATCGAGAAGTCGGCGATGTTGTAGAAGAGAGCGTTGACTGTGAAGTCGCGGCGGAAGGCGTCTTCGACCGCGGTTCCGAAGCTGTTGTCGCTGGTGATCAGCAGCTCGGGTTCCGAGTTCGCGCCCGGCGCCGCCAGCCGGGGCTCGCAGCGAAAGGTCGAGACCTCCACGACCACGTCGCCGAACAGGATGTGCACCAGCCGGAATCGTCGACCGATGATCCGGGCGTTGCGGAAGACCCGGCGGATCTCCTGCGGCTTGGCGTCGGTCGCGATGTCGAAGTCCTTCGGCTGGCGCCCGAGCAGCAGGTCACGGACGCTGCCACCGACCATGTAGGCGAGATAGCCGGACTCCTGCAGGCGATAGAGGACCTTCAGCGCCTCTTTCTGGATCCGGCTGCGGGAGACCGCATGCTCGGAACGGGCGACGATGCGCGGTGGGATCGAGTCGCTCGCTGCGGTGGGTGGGACGGAGACGCTCAAGCGCCTCCGAGTCTATATCGCTTCGGATGCGGGAGCGAGCGGAGCCGGGCGGTCGAGCTCCAGATCCCGATAGAGGGCTTCGGCCAGGCGCTCGAAGCGCTGACGATGGGCGTCGTCGGACGGCATCCCGTTCACCGCCAGCGCCGCGACCAGCCCGGCGTCGGGATCGGCGAACGCCGTCGAACTGCGCGCACCGCTGTGACCGAAGGTCCGCGGCCCCGCGAGCGGCCCGTAGCCGTACGGCATCTGCGGCTCCTGGTAGTGCGCCGAATTGACGATGACCCCCAGGCCCCAGTCGAGACGGGCGCGGAAGGTGGCGTCGACCATGCCGACCCGGTGGCGCGCCGCGAGCGCCTCGACCGTCTCCCGGCGCAGCAGGCGCCGGCCGTCGAGCTCTCCGCCAGCGATCAACATCCGGTAGAGCCGGGCGAGCTCGCTCACCGGCCCGCAGCCGTTGCCACCGGGCGACGGCACGACCAGGCGGGCCTCGGCAGTCGCACCGCTCTCGCTCAGCGCGGGCCCGGCCGCCGCAACCCCGGCTTCGGCCGCGGCCGCAGTCGGCCCCGATGCCGACGCCGATGCTGCGCTGGTATCGAACATCGGCGCGATCCTCGAGCCGTAGTCGCGGAAGCGCTCCGCGGGCATGCCGATCCAGCAGTCGAATGCCCCGAGAGGCTCGAAGATCTCCTCGCGAACATAGCGTTCGAACCGCCGCCCGTCGAGCCGGTGAACGAGCTCGCCGAGGATGAACCAGCTCGAGGCCAGGTGGTAGCCGGCCTTCCTCCCCGGCTCCCAGCGCGGTTCGAGGCGCTGCGCGCAGACGCGGGCCACGGTGCCCTCCCAGCCGGCCTCCGGCCAGCCGGTCGCGAGCATGCGCACTCCCCCGGTGTGCGTCAGCAGATGGCGCACGGTCACCCGCTCTTTGCCGCCCTGCGCGAATTCGGGGATGTGTCGAGCGACCGGATCGTCGAGCTCGAGCCGGCCGCGTTCCCAGAGCTGGCAGATCGCGACCGCCGCGACCGGCTTGGTGGACGACATCCAGAGCATCAGGTGGTCCCGGCGCATCGGCTCGCCCGGGCGAGCCTCGCCGAAGGCGACATCGGCGACGACCGCACCGCGTAGAGCGAGGAAGAGCTGCCCGCCGAGCTCGAGGCCGGCGTCGATCTGCTCTTCGATCTCGGCGGCGGTCCGGCCGAGGCGGCCGCGGTCGAAGAGACCGTCGGTGGCGAACGCCGTCACTCGGCGTTCCCGACCTGAACGCGCTCGCCGTCCTCCAGGCGCACGGCGGTCAGTTGTCCGCCCCAGGCGCAGCCGGAGTCCAGGGCGAGGATCCTCGCACCCTGTCGAAAACCCGCCGCCGCCCAGTGTCCGAAGACGATCTCCGTCCCGGCGCTCTTCCGGCCGGGGACTTCGTACCAGGGCAGGCAACCCTTCGGAGCCTCCTCCGGTGGACCGGCGAACTCGCGACAGAGCTCGCCGTCGGCGCGCACGGTGCGCACCAGAGCGAGAACGCGCAGCGCGCGCACCTCGGCGCTCTCCTCCTCGGCCTCGCCTCCCTTGCGCCGGAGAGTCGCGAGGAGTTGCGCCGCGCCCTCGCCGCGCAGGCGGCTCTCGAGGCGCGCGGCGGTCGAAAGCGTCTCCTCCGCCGTCCAGGCCGGCAGCAGCCCCGCGTGCACCATGAGGCGGGCCGGGGTGCCGACGGCGAGCGGCCGGCGGCGCAGCCAGTCGAGCAGCGGAACCTGGCGGCTGGACTTCAGGATCGGGCGCAGGGTGTCGCGCGGCCGTTCGTGGGCGACGCCGAAAGCGACCGCCAGCAGATGCAGGTCGTGGTTGCCGAGGACCGATTCGATTCGCCAGTCGTGATCGGCGGCCCACTCGAGCACCTCGAGCGAACGCGGCCCCCGGTTCACCAGGTCGCCGGTGAACCAGAGACGGTCGGTGCTCTTCGCGAAGTCGATCTTCTTCAGGAGCTTGCGCAGGGTGCGGTAGCACCCATGCACATCGCCGATCGCCCAGGTCGCCATCCGGTCGGAGGATAGCAATCGGGAGCGCCCGGCGGTCGCTCGGGAGCGATCGGCGGCCGTGACGATCCGGCGACTAGCGCTGGTTGGCCTTGAGGATCCGTTTGCGCAGGCGGAAGGCCTTGGGGGTGACTTCGACCAGCTCGTCCTCCTTGATGAACTCGAGCGCCTGCTCGAGGTTCATGAGGCGCGGCGGAACGAGATGCACGGTGTCGTCGGAGCCGGAAGCACGCATGTTGGTGAGCTTCTTCTCCTTGACGATGTTGACGTCGAGGTCGTTGCCACGGGCATGCTCGCCGACGATCATTCCCTCGTAGACCTCGTCCGTCGGCGAGACGAAGAGGACGCCGCGCGGCTGCAGGCCCTCGATGGCGTAGGCGGTGACCTTGCCGGGACGGTCGGAGACCAGAGCGCCGGTCGCCCGGTGCTCGATGTCACCCTGCCAGAAATCCCAGCCGTCGAACAGCGAGTTCATGATGCCCTGGCCCTTGGTGTCGGTCAGGAACTCGGTGCGGAAGCCGATCAGGCCGCGCGACGGGATGCGGTACTCGATGCCGACCCGGCCGGTGCCGTGGTTGACCATCTTGGTCATCCGGCCGCGGCGCGCGCCGAGCTTCTGCGTCAGGACGCCGATGAAGTCCTCGGGACAGTCGACGATCAGCTGCTCCATCGGCTCGGCGAGCTTGCCGTCGACCATGCGGGTGATGACCTCGGGCTTGCCGACCGAGAGCTCGTAGCCTTCGCGGCGCATCATCTCGATCAGGATCGCGAGCTGCAGCTCGCCGCGGCCCGAGACCTTCATGGCGTCGGCGGTGTCGGTTTCCTCGACGCGGATCGCGACGTTGGTGAGCAGCTCCTTCGCCAGGCGATCCTTGAGCTTGCGACTGGTGACGTGAGTGCCCTCGCGGCCGGACATCGGCGAGTTGTTGATCGAGAAGACCATGGCGATCGTCGGCTCCTCGACACGGATCTGCGGCAGCGCCTGCGGATTCTCGACCGACGAGAGGGTCTCGCCGATCGCGACCTCCGAGAGCCCCGCGATCGCGACGATGTCGCCCGGGCCGGCCTCGGCGATCTCGGTGCGCGCCAGACCGTCGTAGCCGTAGAGCACGGTGACCTTGGCGGTCTCGACCCCGCCGTCGATCCGGATACGCGAGACCTCCTGCGCCTTCTTCACCGAGCCACTGAAGATGCGGCCGATCGCCAGCCGCCCGACGTAGTCGTCGTAGGCGAGGCTGGTGATCAGGAACTGCAAGGGCATCTCCGGGTCGTAGTCGGGCGGCGGAACCGTCGTGACGATCTGCTCGAAGAGCGGCGCGAGGAGCGTGTCCTCGCCGTCGGGTGAGGTGCGGCAGAGACCCTTGCGTGCGTTGCAGTAGAGGACCGGGAACTCGAGCTGCTCTTCCGAAGCGTCGAGATCGATGAACAGGTCGTAGACCTCGTTGACCACTTCGTTGATCCGCGCGTCCGGGCGGTCGATCTTGTTGATCACCACGATCGGCGTGAGGTTGGCTTCGAAGGCCTTGCGCAGCACGAAGCGCGTCTGCGGCAGAGGTCCCTCCGAGGCGTCGACGAGGAGCATCACGCCGTCGACCATCTTCAGGGTGCGCTCGACCTCGCCGCCGAAATCGGCGTGGCCAGGGGTGTCGACGATGTTGATCCGCGTCCCCTTGTAGATGATCGAGGTGTTCTTGGCCATGATCGTGATCCCTTTTTCGCGCTCGAGATCGATCGAATCCATGACCCGTTCCATGACAGCTTCGTTGGCGCGAAAGATCCCGCTTTGCCAGAGCATGGCGTCGACGAGCGTCGTCTTGCCGTGGTCGACGTGGGCGATAATGGCGATGTTGCGGACGTCCGTCCGTTGACTGCGGCTCACTGGTCTCGTCTCCGTGTTTTTGAGTCGGCGCGGAACGCGCCGTGCGTTCACCCGAATGGGCGGAGACAGCTTATCAGATGCCCCCGGGGGGCCGCGAGTGGGCCGCTACAGGTCCGCCAACGGCCCGAGATCGACGCTCCGGCGCCGGGCCACCTCGAGCGCCTGATCGAGGGTCTCCTTCTCGCCGGCCTCGTGCGCCGCTACCGCGAGCAGCAGCCAGCCCTCCGTACCATCCAGGGTCGAGCGCGAAACCACCAGGCGCTTCAAACGCCGATGAGCAGCAGCGGCGTTGCCGGAGGCGAGCTCGAGGCGCGCCACGACCAGCGACGCTTCGCCTTCGATCGCCGCGCGCTGGCTGCGGTCGAGTCCCTGGGCCGCGGCCGCGACCTCGCGCTTCGCTGAGGCGAGGTCGCCGCGATCGATCGCGAGGCGGGCCAGCCCGAGGTGGGCGAGGGCGTCGAGGCCGCGTCCTTCGCGCGCCAGTTCCTCCGGCTCCTCGGCCGGAGCGAAGTCGACCGGCAGGCGGACTTTCGCCGCAAAGACTTCCGCATAGCGCGCGCTCGCGGTTTCGCGCTCGCCGGCGGCGGCCGCGGCCGTCGCATCCCTGAGCGCGGCGCGCTTCGGCGACCGCCCCAGGTCGAAAAACAGCGCGAAGACCTCGTCTCGCGGGTCGAGAACGATGCCGAGCGGCCGTTGGTCGAGCTCGAGCGTCAGCTCGGTTTGCGCACCTGTCAGCCGCAGGCGCCCGTCGAGGCGCGGGCGAGGCGGTGGATCGCCCCGCCTGCGCGGCTGCGGGGGCGGCGGTGCGTCGGCCGGCCAGGGGACGTCGATCGGCACCTGAAAGGGCACCGCGAAAGTCGTGTCGTCGACCTCCATCTCGGCGCGCCCCTCGCGGGCGACGACGGACCGGCCGTCGGCCCCGGCGACGACGCGATAGCGAAACCGGTAGGGCGCCTGCTGCCGGGCACGGATCGTCAGCGGCCACTTCTCGCCCTGCTTCGCGCCGAGCGTGGAATCGAAGTGGATCTCCGGCAGGCCCGTGCCGTAGATGAAGCGTCGCGCAAAACCTTCGAGCCCGGTGCCCGAGAGGCGCTCGATCATCTGGATCAGGTCGCCCGTGGAGAGAACCTTGCCCGAGGCGGCCTCGACGACCGCGCGGAGAATGGCGAGGAAGTCCTTCTCCGTCCAGTAGCGCGAGAGCATGCTCCAAACGACGGCCCCCTTCTTGTAGACGATGGCGTCGTAGGCGGCGGGCTCCTTGCCGGAGAGCAGCCGTGTGCCGAGCGTCACCGGCCCGAGCGATTCGACGGTGTGACCGTCTTCGGTGGTCGCCAGGAGCTCGCCCTGCCAGCCGGAGGTCGGGCCGACGAGTGGACGCTCGGCCGCGGGCAGGCGGTTGCGCGCCCAGAGCATCGCCGCGTACGTGGCCATCGATTCGCTGATCCACTGGTCGCGATAGCTCGCCCAGCCGACCCGGTTCCCCCACCACTGGTGAGCGATTTCATGCGCCACCGTCGTGCGCCGGTCTTCGATCCCCAGCAGCAGACGCCAACCGGGATGAAGATCGCTCATCGCCAGCGAGGACAGCGTGACGAAGCCCGGGAGCCCCTGCGACATGAGGCGAGGCACCGTCACGACCCGCAGCGCGGATCCGGTGTAGGGCGAGAAGATCTCGCCGTAGTAGACCAGCGAGTCGGTGACCGCCGCGACGATCTCCTCGCGCACCTTCTTCGGGAGATCCTCGCTCTCGGCATCGAAATAGACCTCGACCGCTACCGGCGGCAGCTCCGGGCGCTCCACGGTGGCGCGCACGACCTCGAAGCGTCCGGCCTCGAATGAGTACCCGAACGCCGGAGTGCCGAGCTGGCGGCGCTCCCAGTGCGTGCCATCGGGACGCTCGCCGCCGTCGATGCGATCCCCCGCCGCGACCACCTCGAGGCGCTTCGGCCAGTTGAGGGTCACTTCGTACGTTGCCCGATCGAGGGCGCCGACGTGCGGGTACCAGGAGAGCGTGTCGCGCAGGGCGTAGAGCGATCTGCCCGCACGGTCGAGGAAACGCCCGTCGTACTCGACCTCGATCGCGGTTTCGTCGCCTGCCGCCGGCGCCGCCGCCAAGACGATCGCGAGCTCGGCGCCCGATCGGTGAAAGTCCAGCAGAGCCCCCCTGGCGTCCCGCACCACCCGCACGACGAGGTCGGGGTGCAGCGTCGCGACGACGACCCGGTGGCTGACGCTCTGCGATCGCACCACCACTCGCGCCCGGCCGGAGAGGGTGAGGTCGCCGCTGCCCGAGAGCGTCGCCTCGAGAACGTAGCGCACCGGTTCGAAGAGGGTCCGTCGGGCCAGCGGCTTGCCGGTGGCGTCGCGCATGGGCGCGGACATCCATTGCTCCCACTCTCCGAAGTCAGCGAGCTCCAACCCCAGGCCGCGGCCCTTCTTCTGCTGCGTTCGGAGCTCGCGGGCAATGCGCCTCTGCTCGCGTTCGTCGGCCTCGATGGGCGCGAACCGCCCCAGACTGACGGCGTCCTCGGCGGCGGGGTCGATCTGGAAGATGAAAGGGGGCTCGTCTTCCTGGTGCAACCAGGCGACGAAGGCGCCGTTGTAGAGCGCCTCTCCGAGCGCGTCGGCGAGAAGGGTCGCATCGACTCCGAGCACTCGACGCTCACCGCTCTTTTGCCAGCGGGACCAGAGTGCGCTCGCGCGCTCGATCTCGGCGGCGCCCGGAGCGCTCGCGACGGCGCGACGAAACAGCGCGGCACTCGCGGTATCGCTGGCGACGACGAAGACCGCGGCGTCAAAAGGGCGGTCGAGTCGCGTCTCGCCGGTGAAGAGCTCGAGCTGGCCGGCCTCGGTGGCATCCGGCGGCACCAGACTGATTCGGCCTTCGCCGATAAAGACCACCTCCACGACCCGGCCCGCGAGCGGCGTGGCCGGAAAGAGCCAGCCATTTTCGAGACGGACCTCGGCGAGGTCGACGGCCAGATTCAGTCGCGTCACAGGAACGGCCCTGGCGACGTCCAGCGAGCTCTCGATCAGCGCCGCGATGACCGCCTTGGGCTCGAGAGCCGCCCCGCCCGGCGCCGCCGGGGCTTCGGCCGCCCGAGCGCCCTCGGCGCCGGCGCAGAGCGCGGCCAGCAGGAAGGCACGGGACAACAGCGGCCCCCTTCGCCGCGACGGTCCGTCGCGCAGTTGCCACCTCGGATTCGCTGCCGGCATGAGAACTCCTCGGTTCTCTTTAGCTTAACCCGCTGGCTCCGCGCCGCGGCCGCAGCGCCCATCTCGTCGTCCGGGGACACTCAAACGGGACACACAAATGGGACACAGAAACGGACATACCACCGGGGACACGATAGAGGGACACAATGAAGGGACACGATGGAAGGACGCAGTCAAGGGCACTGCTCAGCAGCGCGCCTAGCGGCTAGCGACACGCAGTGCCGATTCCGCCTCTGCCCTGTCGATCCCGCAGCCGAACGCCAGCGGTTGGGTCAGCTGCGCGAGGTGCGACGAGATCCTCGAGGATGTCCAACCCGGCAGCAGTTGGAAAGCAGTTCGCGGCCAGTCGCCTTGGCAATCTCTGCCAGAAAGCGCTCGTCTCCGAGCGGAAAGCCACTCTTCTCGTGCCGCCTCATGCGGGTCCTTTCACTCCAAGTCGACGAGTCTGCGAGAAGGGCGCTCCAGTCGCCGATACGCCTGTCGAGGCCTTCGACTTCGACCAGGTCGTCGGCTCCGCGCTCGACATGGGCCCGCGCGCTGGAATAGGGCCAGTCGACAGCACGATCAGCCAGGCCGGCGCGAACCGGATTCATCAGGACATAGCGTGTCGCCGCATAGAGATGCGGCTCATCCATCGCAAAGGAGGAGAACCGGCCTTGCCAGAGGCAACCGGTCCAGCCCTCTCTCCGGTTGATGATCGTCGTGTAGCGTCTATGGGCCTCCCCTACAGCGCGTGCGAGGCTCCCTGGTTCGCGCGGTACAGCGATCAGGTGAACGTGGTTGGGAAGAAGACTGTAAGCCCAGATCGCGACCGAGTACCTCTGGCACTGGTCGGCCATGAGCTGCCGGTAGAGCTCGTAGTCGAGAGCGCGGAAGAAGGTCGTCTGCCGCCGGTTTCCCCTTTGGGTGACGTGGTGGGGTACGCCCGGAACAACCCATCGCGGGATTCTGGTCATGCCTGTAAGGACGTAATTCAGCGCTCCAACCTCGCACATCGTCCCCTTTGGGTCCTGTTCCCTGTCCCTTTATCGTGTCCCTCCATGGTGTCCCTTTATTGTGTCCTGGCAGTTAAAGACGCCTTTCTCGATTCGAATCTGGCACATTCGGTTCGACGAGCGGCTTTTTCGTGTCCCGGTTGTGTGTCCCGGTTGTGTGTCCTGTTGGTGTGTCCTGTTTGTGTGTCCCGGATCCCCGGTAGCATCGGGGGATGACGCGCGAGCTGACGCCTTTGCCGGTCGACGAAACGCTCGCCGACCTTCTGGACGCGTTGCGGGCACGCGGCAATGCCGTGCTGCAGGCGCCGCCCGGGGCCGGGAAAACGACGCGGGTGCCGCCGGCGGTCGTGGCGTCCGCGGTGGTCGGCAGCGGGCAGGTCCTCGTCCTCGAGCCGCGGCGGATCGCGGCTCGGGCTGCGGCCCGCCGGATCGCCGACGAGCAGGGTTGGACCCTCGGCCGCGAGGTCGGCTGGCAGATCCGCTTCGAGCGGAACTTCACCCGTGACACCCGGATCCTCTTCGTCACCGAGGGCATCCTCGTCCAGCGGCTGCAGCGGGACCCATTCCTCGAGGGCATCGGCGCCGTGCTGTTCGACGAGATCCACGAACGCAGCCTGTTCGCCGATCTGTCGCTCGCCCTGGTCCGCCGCGTGCAGCTCGAGGCCCGTCCGGAGCTGAGGCTCCTCGCGATGTCGGCGACGCTCGACGGCGAGCGTCTGGCGGCCTTCCTCGACGCACCGATCGTCACCAGCGCCGGCAGGCTCTTCCCGGTCGCGCTCGAATACCTCGGGCCAACGCCCGCCGACACGCCGCTCGCGACGCTCGTCGCGCGTGGCGTTCGCAAGGGCCTGGAAACGACCCCTGGCGACCTGCTGGTCTTCCTGCCCGGAGTTCCCGAGATCCGGCGCGCCGAAGAAGCGCTCGCGACGCTCGCCCGGGAGCGCGACCTCGCCGTCGAGAAGCTCTACGGCGATCTCCCCTCAGCCGAGCAGGATCGGGTCCTGCGTCCCGGCCCGCGGCGCAAGATCGTCCTGGCGACGAACGTCGCCGAGACCTCGATCACCGTCGACGGCGTCACCGGCGTCATCGACTCCGGCTGGGTGAAGGAGAGCAGCGCCGATCCGTCGACCGGCCTCGAGAGCCTGACCCTCACCCGGATCTCCCGCGCCTCGGCCGAACAGCGCGCCGGCCGCGCCGGGCGCCAGGCTCCCGGCTGGTGCCTGCGCCTGTGGAGCGAACACGACCAGCGCGGACTCAAGGAGCGCGGCCGCCCCGAGATCCGCCGTGCCGACCTCGCCTGGACCGTCCTGCAGCTCGCCGCCTGGGGAGAACGCGATCTCGGACAGTTTCCCTGGTTCGAACCGCCAGAGGCGAGCGCGCTGACCTCGGCCGAGGCCGCGCTCACCCGCCTCGGCGCTCTGGCCAGCGACGGCATCACGCCGCTGGGCCGGAGGCTCGCCGAGTTTCCGCTGCACCCGAGGCTGGCGCTCCTCGTCCTCGACGGCGAGCGCCGCGGCGTCGCCGACGAGGTGGCGCTCGTCGCCGCGCTGCTCTCCGACCGCGATCCGACGGCAACGCCCGAAAGCCGCATCTCCGGCGCACGCACGTCAGCGCAGTCGGATCTGCTGGTGAAACTCGATTCGCTGCGCTCGGCCAGATCCTCGTCCTCCTCCACACTATTGCGCACAAGGGATTCGCTCCTCGACGTAGTGCGCCGATCACGCGCCGGAGACTCCGGAATGCCGGTCGCCTCGCCGGTGTGGACTGAGGAAAAGGAGGAGCGCCTTCAGAGATCGATCTTCACCGCCTGGGCCGACCGCCTCGCCCGGCGCCGCGAGCCTGGCAGCGACCGCGCCGTCATGGTCGGTGGGCGCGGCGTACGCCTCGCCCGCGAAAGCTCGGTGAAGGAAGCTGAGCTCTTCGTCTGCGTCAGCCTCGACGACAGGAGCGGCCCGCGCTCCGAGGCGCTCGTCCGTATTGCCTCTGCGGTCGAACGCGAATGGCTGCCGCCCGAGCGCCTTCGCGAAGCGACCGTCCTCGAGTTCGACGAGGAGCGCGAACGCGTCGTCGCCCACCGCCGCACCTGCTTCGACGACCTGGTGCTCGACGACAAGGAGATCCCGATCCGCGACACCGAAGCTGCCGGTGCGCTTCTGCTGAAGATCGCGGCCAGCCGGCTCACCGAAGTCCTGCCGCTCGACAACCAGGAGTGGGAGAGCCTTCTCGCGCGCCTCCGTTTCCTCCACCACGCCTGCCCCGACCTCGCCATTCCAGCGCCGATAGAGGCCACCTTTACCGAGCTTCTTTCTTCGCTGTCCGGTTCCGCAAAGTCGTTCGGAGACCTCCGCCGAGCCCCCTGGCGAGAGTCCTTCCTCGGTGCTCTCAGCCACGCCCAGCGCAGCGCGCTCGACCGCGAGGCCCCCGAGAGGCTCGCGGTCCCTTCCGGCAACCAGATCCGGCTCGACTACTCCGACCCGGCGCAGCCGGTCCTCGCAGCGCGCATCCAGGAGCTCTTCGGCCTCGCCGAGACGCCGCGTCTGGCCCGCGGCCGGGTGCCGGTTCTCCTCCACCTGCTCGCCCCGAACGGCCGGCCACAGCAGGTCACCGCCGACCTCTCGAGCTTCTGGAAGACGACCTACGCCGAGGTGCGCAAGGAGCTCGCCGCGCGCTACCCGCGCCACTCCTGGCCGCTCGATCCGACGACCGCCCCGGCCGAGCGCCGCCCGCGGCCGCGCTCCGGGACCCGCACCCGCAATCACTGAGGTTGCCCCGGACGCACCCCGGAGCCCCTGTCACAGTCCCCCCCTGAACGGGTGTTGACGAAAGCTCGATTCCCCGCTAGTCTATCGCTGTATGGTTAACTATCGATTGTTCGTCCTCTCGTCCCTCGCGGCGCTGACAGCATTCGCCGCGAGCCCGGCGCTCACCTCGCCCCTCCGGGCGGAGGAAACGCTCACCCTCGCCTCGGCGCTCGATCGCGGGCGCCTGCAGGCGCGCGAGACGGTCGCCGCCTCCGCCCGCCAACGCGCCGCCGAAGCCCGCGTCAAAGAGGCGGGCGGCTACCGGCTGCCCCAGGTGCGCCTCTCCGAGCAGTGGATTCGCACCGACTCGCCCGCCGACGCCTTCGGAATGCTGCTCAATCAGGAGCGCTTCTCCTTCCCCGCCTTCGTCGCCGGCAATCCGAACGATCCGGATCCGCTCTCGACCGCGATCACCCGGCTCGAGGTCGAGATTCCGATCTGGACCGGCGGCGAGCTCTCCACCCGGCTCGAGCAGGCCCGCTTCGCCGCCGAAGCGGCGGCCGCGAGCGCCGGCCGGGCCGGCGATCAGGCGGCCGTCGCCGCCGCCGAGGCCTGGATCCGCCTGGCGCAGGCGCGCGAAGCGCAGGCCCTCTTCGAGAAGTCGCGCGAAACCGTCGCCGCGCATGTCGAGCTCGCGCGCGCCTACTCCGCCCAGGGGATGCTCGTGCGCTCCGACCTGCTGCGCGCCGAGGTCGAGCTCGCGCGCCTCGACGACCTCCTCGCCGAGGCCCGTGGCAACGTCCGCATCGCCGAATCCAACCTCGCCTTCCGGCTCGGCGAGCCGCTCGACACCCGTTACAACCTGGAGGCCCTCGCCGATCCGCCGCCGATCGCCCAGGAGAGCCCCGGTTGGCTCGCCAGCGCCGAGGCGCGGAGCGACCTGGCCGCAGCCAGGAAGCTCCTCGACGCGGGCGACCTCGAGGCCAAGGCCCTGAAGGGCGGCCTCTTTCCGCGCATCGGCCTCGTGGCGCGTCACGACCTGGTCGACGATCAACTCTTCGGCAACAACGGCGACTCGACGACGATCGCCGCGCTGGCGAGCTTCGATCTCTACGATGGCGGCAAGCGCCGTGCTGCGATGGCCGCCGCCCGCGCCGATGCCGAGGCCGGGCGCGCCGACGTCGAGCGCTTCACCGCCGGCATCGAGCTCGAAACGAAACAGGCTTTCGAGGCGGCTTCGGTCGCCCTCGAGCGTCGCCGTACCGCTGCCGCCGCGCTCGCTGCGGCCGAGGAGACCGTGCGCATCGTCGAGGACCGCTTCCGCGCCGGCGTGATCCGGTCGATCGATCTCCTCGATGCCGCCACCACCCGCCGCGAAGCCGAGATGCGCGAGCTCGTCGCGCGCGCCGAGGCCTGGCTCACCCACCTCCATCTCGCCCTTGCCGCCGGCCTCGAGCCGGAGACCGTCCTGCGCACTTCGACTCCCCGATCCTGAAAGAGCCCGAGCCCATGAATCCACGCTACCCGTCGATCCCGTTCGCAGGTTCCGTCGCGCCGCAGCACTCTCTCGCCCTTGGGCTCGCCGTGCCGATCGCCCTGGCACTGACGCTCGCCGCCTGCGGCAAGCCCCACGAAGCAGCGAAGCCTGCGGAGCCGGCCCCGGTCGCCGCCCGGCTGGCCGTCGCCGAACGCGCCGCCTCCGAGGCGCGCACCGCCTTCGCAGGCACCGTCGCCGCGCAGCAATCGAGCGCCGTCTCGTCGCGCGTCATGGCGATGGTGACCGCCGTTCACGTCGACCTCGGCGATACCGTCGCGGCCGGCCAGGCCTTGCTGTCGATCGATCCGACCGCCGCGCAGGGGCAGGTCTCCCAGGCCCAGGGCGGCCTCGCCCAGGCTGAGGCCGCGCTGACGCTCGCCAAGCGGAATCTGGAGCGCTTCGAGGCGCTCGCCGCTTCGAACTCGGCCTCGGAGCTCGAGCTCGACATGGCCCGCATGCAGTATGAGCAGGCCGCCGGAGCGGTGAAGCAGGCCCGGGGCGCGGTCGATTCCGCGAGCTCCGTGGCGCGCGAATCGCGCGTCGTGGCGCCGTTCGCCGGCCGCGTCGCCGCGCGGCTGGCCGAGGTCGGCGACCTCGCGGCGCCGGGCCGGCCGCTGGTGATGATCGAGTCCACCGTCGGACGCCGCCTCGTCGTCGCCGTGCCCGAAACCGTCGCGCGGACGGCCGGGCTCGCCGCCGGCATGACCGTGGCCGTGACGATCGATGCGCGCCCGGATCTGGGAGAGCTCGCGGGACGCCTGGCCGAAGTCAGCCCGGGCCCCGATCCGGTCTCCCACAGCTACACCGTCAAGATCGACCTGCCGGCGCTCGACCTGCCGGCCGGAGCCGCCGGGAGCGCCTTCTTCGCCACCGGGCAGCGCGACACCGTGCGCATCCCCAGCGCGGCGCTCATCGAGAGCGGCGGTCTCGACCTGGTCGTGGTGCGCGACGAGGCCGGGCGGGCCCAGTCGCGGGTGGTGACCGTCGGAGCCCGGACCGGACCCAGCGTCGAGATCCTCTCGGGCCTGGCGGGCGGAGAGTCGGTCGCTATCGGACTCGGCGTCGCCCCGCCGTCGGGCGCCCGCATCGATCCGTTCGCTCCGATCGCCGAGGCGCAGCCGTGAACGGCACCCAATCGCAGGCCGGGCCGGGTTTCGCCGGCCGCGTCGCCGCCGCCTTTCTCGACTCGAAGCTGACGCCGCTCCTGGTCATCGCCTCACTGCTCCTGGGGGGCTTCGCGGTCCTGGTGACGCCGCGCGAAGAGGAGCCGCAGATCAAAGTGCCGATGGTCGACGTCTTCCTCCAGCTTCCCGGAGCGAGCGCCGATGAGGTCGAGCGCCGCCTGGTCTCGCCGCTCGAGAAGGCGCTGTTCGAGATTCCGGGTGTCGAGTTCGTCTATTCGACCTCGCAACCGTCGGGCGGCATGCTCATCGTGCGCTACAAGGTCGGCACCGACCCCGATCGCGCGGCGCTCGCCGTCCACACGAAGCTCGCCGAGCAGGCGGGAGGCCTCCCGCCGGGAGCCGCTCCCCCGCTGGTCGTGCCGCGCGGTATCGACGACGTTCCGGTCGTCGGCTACACGCTCTGGTCCACCACGGCCTCGCCGCTCGAGCTGCGCCAGGTCGCCCAGGAGCTGCGCTCCGAGCTGGTCCGCCATCCGCAGGTGGCCCAGGTCACGGTGCTCGGCGGCGTCCGCCGGGCGGTCACCGTGCGCTTCGATCGCGAGCGCCTCGCCGCGCATCAGGTTTCGATCCTGCAAGTCCATCAGGCGCTCGCCGGGCTCGACTGGAAGCTCCCGGCCGGATCGTTCTCCGCCGGCAACGTCGAGACCGAGGTCGAAGTCGGGGCCCTCTTCCACAGCGCCGACGAAGTCGGTGCTGCAGTCGTTGCGGTCTACGACGGCCGGCCGGTCTACCTGCGCGACGTCGCGGCGGTCACGGACGGCGCCGACGAGCCGGCGCAGTACGTCTGGATGACCGGCGGGGCGGCCGGCGCCACGAAGGGCCTGCCGGCCGGGCTCGATACGCCCGCGGTGACCCTGGCGGTCGCCAAGAAGCCCGGCACCAACGCGGTGGACCTGGTCACCGAGCTCGACGCCCTCATGGCGCGCCTGCGGGGGCCGGTCCTCCCCGGCAACATCGAGGTCACCAAGACGCGGGACTACGGTGCCACGGCCGACGAGAAGTCGAGCGAGCTCATGAAGCACCTCGGTCTCGCCACGATCTCCGTCGTCCTCCTGATGGCGGTGGCTCTCGGCCGGCGCGAGGCGGTGGTCGTGGCGGTCGCGGTGCCGGTGACGCTCGCCCTGACGCTCGCCTCTTCCTACCTCTTCGGCTACACGCTCAACCGCGTCACCCTCTTCGCGCTGATCTTCGCGATCGGCATTCTGGTCGACGACGCCATCGTCGTCGTCGAGAACATCCATCGCCACTATCAACTGGGCTGGACGAACCCGCGGCACGCGACCATTCACGCCACCGACGAAGTCGGCAATCCGACGATCCTCGCCACTTTCACGGTGATCGGAGCGCTGCTGCCGCTCGCCTTCGTCTCCGGGCTCATGGGCCCCTACATGCGGCCGATTCCGATCAACGCCTCCGCCGCGATGCTGTTCTCGCTGATCGTCGCCTTCGTGGTCTCCCCCTGGCTCACCTATCGCCTGTTCAAGAAGCACGCGACGGAGCTCGCCGAAAGGAAGCTCGCCCAGGCCGGCGAGCTGCCCGACACCCTCGCCCTCGAAACGGTGCAGGAAGACCGCCTCCATCGGCTCTACCAGCGCCTGTTCCAGCCGCTCCTCGCGAGCCGTCCGCGCCGCTTCGCCCTGCTCGGCGGCGTCGTGGTGCTGCTCGCCGCCTCGATGGCCCTCTTCCCGCTGCGCATCGCGGCGGTGAAGATGCTGCCGCACGACAACAAGAGCGAGCTCCAGGTGGTGGTCGACATGCCCGAGGGGACGACGCTCGAGCACACCGCGACGGTGGCACGCGAGCTCGCGCTCGCCCTGCGCGACCTGCCGGAGGTGACCGACATCGAGACCTACGTCGGGACCTCGGCGCCGTTCAACTTCAACGGCCTGGTGCGGCACTACTTCCTGCGCGCAGGGCCCCTGGTCGCCGACCTGCAGGTGAATCTGCTGCCCAAGCACGACCGCGCGACCGCCAGCCATCCGTTCGCCAAGACCTTGCGCCCTCTCATCGCGCCGATCGCCGAGCGCCACGGCGCCAACGTCAAGGTCACGGAAGTACCGCCGGGACCGCCGGTGCTCTCGACCCTGGTGGCCGAGATCTATGCGCCGACCGCGGAAGAGCGCCTCGACCTCGCCGGGCAGGTGAAAGCGATTTTCGAGAGCACCGCGGGCGTCGTCGACGTCGACTGGTTCGTCGAAGGCCCCGGCCCGCGGCTCGATTTCGAGGTCGACCGCGAAAAGGCGTCGCGCGCCGGCGTCTCGCCGGAGGCGATCGCCCGGACGCTTCGGGTCGCTCTCGCCGGCGCCGACGCGGCGCACCTCGCCGACCCGCGCTCGCGCGAGCCCGTGCCGGTCGTGCTGCGCCTCGAACCCGCCCAGCGCTCCGGCGCGAACGAGCTGCTGGCGGTGAAGGTCCACGGAGCCGGCGGCGCGCTGGTGCCCCTCTCCGAGCTCGTGCGCCCGGTCACCACGACGCGCAGCCCGTTCATCTACCACAAGAACCTGCGCCCGGTGACCTACGTCGTCGGCGACGTGGCGGGGGCTTCGGAGTCGCCGGTCTACGCGCTGCTCGACATGAAGGAGAAGATCGCCGCCGTGCGCGACGCCTCCGGCAGGCCGATGGAGGTGCTCTTCGCCGGGCGCCCGGCCGACAGCACGCGCTCGACCCTGATCTGGGACGGCGAGTGGCAGGTGACCCACGACGTCTTCCTCGACATGGGGATCGCCTTCGCCGTCGTGATGATCCTCATCTACCTGCTGGTGGTGGGCTGGTTCGGCTCGTTCGTCACGCCGCTCATCATCATGGCGCCGATCCCTCTGACCCTCATCGGCATCATTCCGGCGCACGCCCTGGGAGGGGTCTTCTTCACCGCCACCTCGATGATCGGCGCGATCGCGCTCGCCGGCATCATCGTGCGCAACTCGATCCTGCTGGTGGACTTCATCAACCTCGAGCTCAAGACCGGCCGCTCACTCGAGAGCGCGGTCATCCAGGCTGCCGCGGTCCGCTTCCGGCCGATCGCCCTCACCGCGGCCGCGCTGGTCGTGGGCGGCATCGTGATCCTGCTCGACCCGATCTTCCAGGGGCTCGCGGTCGCCCTCATCTCCGGCGTCGTCGTCTCGACCGCGCTCACCCTGGTGCTGGTGCCGCTGCTCTACTGGATGTACGTCGACACCGTGGGTGTCGGCGCCGTCGTCGATCTACCCTCCACGGAGACCCACTCATGAACGTCAACGAAGCGCTGCGCCTGATCGCCGGATTCTTCATCCTCCTCTCGGTCGCCCTCGGCTGGTTCGTCCACCCGAACTTCTACCTGTTCACCGCCTTCGTCGGTCTGAACCTCCTGCAGTCGGCCTTCACGAGGTGGTGCCCGATGATGGCCATCCTGCGCAAGGCGGGCGTGAAGGAGTCGTGAGGCTGCCCGGCGGCGCGCTGGAGAAGAGATGAGACCCGAGCCGACGGACGACTTCTACGAGCGCATCGCCGAACGCTTGAAGGCGCTCGCCGAACCGACGCGCCTGAAGATCCTGCACGCGCTCGAAGACCAGGAGCTCTGCGTCTCGGATATCCTGGCGGTGGTCGGCGGCAGCCAGGCGAACGTCTCGAAGCACCTTTCCAAGATGCGGGCGAGCGGCGTGCTGGCGTCCCGCCGCGAAGGAACCAGCATTTTCTACCGGGTCGTCGATCCGGCTGCCTTCACCATCTGCCGCACGGTCTGTGACGCCCTCGAGCAGCGCGCGGCATCCGAACATCAACTGCTCCGAAGCGTCGCCCAGGCGGCGCGAAAGGCCACGCCATGAAAGATGTCCTGATCTTCGCCGGCTTCGTCCTCTTCTGGTGGGTGCTCCAGACCAAGATCCTGCCGCGCTTCGGGGTCCCCACCTGAGCGGTGCCCAACCCGGCCGTGCGCCGGGCAGGCACTGAACCGAAAAACTGCTCCACCCCGCCCGACGACGAGCCGCCGGCCCAACTCCCGCCCGCGAGCTGAACGCGGGTCAACGCCGTTCAGGGAATGGAGAGACTCCACCGCGACAGGTCCGCGGACTCGAAGCCGTCGCTCCACGGCAGGTCGGGCAAGAACGTGAAGGCCCCAGGCAGGCTGGCGACCTGGGCATCCGGGTTGGCGACCGCGACGGCGACGGCACCGGCAGCATGAACCGGTGTCATCGCGGAGATGGAGGTGGAGCTGACGAAGGTCACCGACGTCGCCGGGAGGCCTCCGAACTCGACCGTCGCGCCGTCGACGAAGTTCGTGCCGGTCAGAACGACCAGCGTACCTCCCCACTCGCTCCCGCTGGCCGGCAGAACCGACCCCAGCGAGGGCGCCAGGGCGGGCGTGATCGTGAAGTTCATGTTGGAGACGTCGAAGAAGATGTTGCCGACACAGGCGACGCGCACCCGCGCCTGCGTCGTCGCCAGGTTGGGGACGACGACCGTCTCGGAGCCGTCGTTCGCGGTCGCGGCCGCGAGGACGTTCGCGAGACTCTGCCCGCCGTCGATCGAGAGCTCGATCGCGACTTCGCCGCAGGCGATCGGCGCGGCGTCGGTTCCGGCGACGTTCCAGGTCACCGTCTGAACGCTGTTCCCGGCCCAGCTCAGGGCGGTATCGGGCTGGGTAACCCGGAACGGCCCCGCCGTCGCGTGGACCGTCACCATCGTCGAGTCCCAGTCGACGCCACCCCCGCCGGCGCGGTTGTCCCGCGCCGTCAGGCGGAAGGTCATCGTGCGATTGCGCGTCGACATCGACTCGCCGAGCGTTTCGACATTGGCCAGGATGTCGGAGAGACGCGGGAAGGTCCGGCTCGGTGCGGCGAGCGGCACGAACGAGCGGAAGATCGGCCGCACCGCGGCGGCGTCGGTATTGGGCGGTGAGGCGGTGCCGAGATCGAACTCCTCCCACATATAGGTCGGGGTGTCGCCATCGTCATCGGTCGCCCCACCGGTGAGGGTGAACGGCGTCTGTTTCGGAACGGTGAACGCCGCGCCGGCCTCGGCGACCGGTGGCGTGTTGCCGGTGGCCGAGCTCGCGGCACAGGAGTTCCCGGTCGCGCCGGTCGAAAAGGCGACGATCTGGTCGAAGCTCCGGCTGTGGAACGTGTCGTCGCTGTGCGGCTGCAGATCCTCGGCGCCGCAGATGCCGGCGTAGGCCATGATCGTCGATCCGCTGCCCGGCTCGTAGGCCGAGGAGGCGCTCCGGTTGCCGCCGCCACAGTTGCTGGTCGTGCCGTTGAAGGTGTGGGCGCCGCCGAACTGATGCCCCATCTCGTGGGCGACGTAGTCGACGTCGAAGCCGTCGCCGACCGGATTCGAGCTGCCGGTGACACCCCGCGCCTTGCTGGCGGTGCACGGCACCTGGAGAGCGGCGACACCCCCGCCGCCGGTCGAGAAGACGTGGCCGATATCGTAGTTGGCGCTGCCGATGACGGTGTTGAGGTTGGTCTGGTTCTCACCCAGCATCGTCGAGCCGCTGTTGTTGGTGTAGGGGTCGGTGGTGCCGTTGGTGTAGACAATCAGATTGTTATTGGCGACCAGCACCATGCGGACCGCCACCTCACGCTCGTAGATGGCGTTCACCCGGTTCATCGAGACCACCATGGCATTCAGCGCGCAGGCGACCGCCGCCGGGTTCGGCGCGCAGACCGCCGTCGAATACTCGCCGGTCGCCGCCAACGCCAGGCGATAGGTGCGCAGGGTACCGCCGGAGGCGACGACCGCTGATGGCGGGGCGGGGCGCTCGACTTCCAACGAGCTCGCCTGTCGACCCTCCTCCCGGACCTCACAAACGAAAGGGGCTCCTGGAGCGCGGCGCCCCTCGCTCTTGAAGAAGGAGAGGGCGACCTGCCCCTCCCCGCGACGATAGGGATCGATGTAGATCGTGCCCTCGGTCGCGAGCACCATGGCGTGGAACCCAAGGGGGGTGAAACTCAGGCGCCCGCCAGCCGTCGGGTCGTCCGCGCCCTGAACCGTGAAAGTCCGGAGCTCTGGATAGCGCGCCGCGAGCTCCGGTTCGAGGACCGGGGACTCCTCCACCCGAAAGAGCCGGTCGCTGCCGTCCGGGTAGGGCAGGGCGACGAGGAGCGGCGCGGTGAGCGCCGCGGACGACCCCTCCGCCGGCGCGAGTGCCAGGAGGTCTTCGAGCTCGCCCAGGTCGACCGCGAGCGCACGGAAGCTCCGCGGCAGGGGGGCCTCCGCGACTCCGCGCGGTGCGAGAGCGGCGAACGACGCCGGGGAGAGATCGCGAAAGGGGCCTTGCGCGGCGGCCAGGCCGGGCAGGCTGGTCACGAAGGGAAGGACGAGAGCGAGGGTGGGGAGAAGCCGAGTGACGGCAGCGCGCATCGGATGTCTCACGTTCTCTGGATGCGCGCCGCCGAACGTCCACGCCGGCGCGGGCCCTCCAGAATCCCAGAGTATCAGGCACCAACCGTCGCCGCTTGCCCGGCCTCTCGAGTTCCCCTATCCTTGCTGCAGCCGTTTCACCGGCACTCGGCTGCTCCGCCCGCGCGGGGGCCGTTCCACCGCGCAGGTTCCGGGTCCGCATCCACGCCGGACTGGAGAGTCCTCATGCGCACCGAGTCCTTGCTCCCTGCAATCCTCGCGATCGCCCTGGCGGCACCCGCCGCCGCACAGACGGGCCTGCAGATGCAACCGGCGGGAGGAGAGACAGCGAACCCTGCGGCCCCCGGCCTGGAGCGCTTCGAGACCGAGGCCGCTGCCATCATCCAGTACGACGACGGCGAGCCCGACACCTACAGCTCCGGCTCGAGCTCGTTCGGGCAGCTGGAGTTGATGATGCGCTTCGACGACATCGGCGGGACCGACGTCACGCTCGGGGGCGTGGACGTCTGCCTGCGTCAGACCGGCAGTGACCCGAAGATCCGCTTCGAGGTGATCGTGTGGACAGCGGACGGCCCTGGCGGTGCCCCCGGGCACGAGCTCGCGCGCTACGCCGCCGTGGCGGAGGGCGTCACGGCAACGCCGGGCTTCCACAGCACCAGCTTCAGCTACCCGCTCACCAGCCCCTCGACGGTCTATATCGGGGTGCGCTACAACCCCGTCGTCGACCCCAGCTTCTCCTTCTGCGTGGACCTCGACGGCGCCACGGTGCACCCGGCCTTCTATCGCTACAACGAGGCCGGCGCGTGGGCGAGCCTGCCGGCCGTATTGCCTTCCTACAAGGCCCTCATGGTCCGCGCCTACATCTCCACTCCCGGCGTCTTCCTCGAGTCGCTTCTGCTGCCCTCGTTTCTGATCGACACCCTCAGCCCTGGCGGCACGACCACGCTCTACGCCGTGCGCAATCTGTCCAACGCACCGGTGAACGCCGACGTCGAGTATTTCGACGTTCTCGGAACCAGCCTCCTCAGCGGCACGATCTCTCTCGACCCGGACGAAACCTACACCGCCAACCTCCGCGACGTCGCCGGTCTGCCGGCCGATCCCGATGGCTACGCCCGCGGCTACGTCGAGATCTCGACCGCGGGGGATCCGCACCAGGTGCCGGTCCTCGCCGGGGACTTCTTCCAGGTGGATGTCGCCGACAACTTCGCCACCGGCGACAAGCTGGTGCGGCGCTCGACCGACCTGTGCACCCGGAGCTCGATCCGCTTCCTCACCTTCCCCTTCTCCGGCAGCAGAACGCGCCTGGGACTCTGGATCGCCAATCCACGCGGCGTGGGCGCCGCGGATCCGGCCTCATTCACCGTGCAGGCCTTCGACGAGGCCGGCAACCCCCACGGTCCTCTGATCGGAATCCTCACCGATCAGCACTCTCTCGAGCTCGAGGCCTCCGACTTCGCAGGCGGGCTCTCCTTCGGCTCCCTGCACTTCAACTTCACCAACAGCAGTGGCGGCGTGGCCTACTCCGAGGCGCAGGCTGGCGGCCGCTTCTCGGTGGGCATGACCGGCCAGTGCCACGAGGCCCCCTGATCCGGTCCCGGCGCGCCGCGGCCTGGACCGGCGCGCCGACTCCATGCCCGCCGGTCTTCATGAGCCGGCGGGAGACGACCGCCCGCGCGCAGCGAAACCCGGGCGTCAATCCTTGTAAGGGTCGAGCTCGTCCGCGCCCGCCATGACGACGGCGAGCGGGCGGAGCCGGTGCAGGATCTCGATGCCCGGTTGCTGCGCCAGCACCTCGTCGAGCCGGCGATAGGCGAATGGGCTCTCGTCGGGCCCTGCGCCGCGCAGAACGACTCCCGATTCGCGCACTGCGGTGCGCAGCATCTCGTCCGAGACTTTGCCCGGTCGCACGGCCTTGCCGTCGGCACCGCGCACCAGGGTGCCGGCTCTCGGTCCGAAGCGGTGGCGCCTGCCGGCGGCCTCCGAACGCGACATGACGCGCCCTGCGCCGTGCACCGTCGAGTACATCGCCGCGCGCTGCGCGTCCGCGGCGCCGCCGGTTTCGCCGACGCCGCAGAGGATCACCGAGGTACCGGTCATCGAAGCGCCAACGAAACCGGGTTGACCGGGGAACGCCGGCGTCGCGCCCTTCCGGACCACGATCAGCTCTTCACCGAAGTGTCGCTCGCGCCAGGCGAAGTTGTGGTGGTTGTGGACCGTCTCGACGATCTCGCCGCCGACGATCTGCGCCGCCACCTTGCGGCAGACCCACTCGCGGCCGGCGTAAGCGTAGCGGCCCGCGAGCTCCATCAGGCGCCAGTAGCGCTCCCCCGCATCGCTCGCCAGGTCGAACAGCGCCTCCGTTTCGGGCACCCGCTCCCCCCAGGACCTGCCCTTCCCGATCGCCATGAAGCCCGACGCGACGGTGTGGCCGAAGCCGCGCGAGCCGAAATGCACGCCGACCCAGACCCGCTCCTCCTCGTCGGCGAAGAGGTCCACGTAGTGGTTGCCGGAACCGACCGTGCCCAGCTGATCGCGTGCCAGCTGGCGCAGTCGTTCGCGCTCGGGGAGGCCGGCGGGCACCGCGCTCCAGGCCGCATCCTCGAAGAGCGGGTGGTCGTCCGGAGCGTCGTTCGCGTCGTTGGTCCGGCCGATGCCGAACGAGATCTCGCGCTGGATCCGGTCCGCGAGCAGCTCGAGCCGCTCCCGGGGCAGATCGCCCGCGACAAGATCGGTGCGTACGGCGCAGTTGCCGCAGGCGATGTCGAAACCGACGCCGGCGACGGAAACCCGATGCCGATAGGCCGCCACGCCTCCCACCGGCATGATGTAGCCGAGATGCCCGTCGGCCATGAGCGCCACGCGCTCGGCGCGCCGCGCAACGTCGGCGAGCTGGGCGAGAGTGTTCGGTTCGTGGCTGCCGAGGACGAGCACGGCCGGCATTGTGCCCCATCCGGCTCGGAAGCGGGAGCCGGAACCCCAGCTTAGCCGGCCGCCTCGCGCATCTCGCGGGCGAACGCCAGGAAGGCCTCGGCGTCGGCGAACGTGGAGGCCCAGCCGAACGACACCCGCACCGCTCCCGTCGACTTGTCGTCGATGCAGCGGCGGAAGTCTTCGTAGGTGATGTGCGCGACGTTGTCGCCGACCTCGCGCATGCAGTGGAAGAGCTCGCCCTTCGACAGCCCGAGGGCGAGCTCGCCGGCGCCCGGGTTGCAGAAGCAGCCGGTGCGCAGCGAAATGCGGTGCTCGCCAGCGAGACGCTCGATCACCGGATGGTCGATGAAATGCCCGCGGGCGTCGTAGAAGTTGAGCGTCACCGTGGCACCGCGGCGGTCGGCGGTGCCCGGACCGTAGATCCGCACCACCGGCGCCCCGTTGCCGTGACGCAGCGCCCCGAGCTCCGACAGCAGCCAGCCGGTGAGACAGCGCACCCGCTCATGGACGGTTTCGACCCCGAGTGTCTCGAGCAGGTCGAGGCCGTACTCGACCGCCGGGAGAATCGCGTAGTTCAGCGTGCCGTCCTCGAAAGCGGCTTCGCCCTCGGCGAGAGTGTGAATGTCGGCCTGCACAGAGGCGACGGTGATCGTGCCGCCGGCGAACCAGGGCCGGTGGAGCCGAGCGAGGGCGCTCCGCCGCGCGAGGAGAGCTCCGACGCCGGTCGGATAGCCGAACATCTTGTAGAACGAGAGGGCGACGAAGTCGGGATGCACCACCCCCAGGTCGAGCCGGTTCGACGGCACGAAGGCGGCGGCGTCGAGCAGAACGTCCCAGCCCTGCGCCTGGGCGCGCGCGATCCACGACAGGGGATGCTGCACGCCGGAGAAATTCGACTGCGCCGGATAGGCGAAGAGGTTGTTCCCGCCCGGCCGGGCGCGCGCCAGCTCGCGGTCGAGCGCCGCCTCGTCGACCCGCAGCTCCGGCGGGATCACCGGAACGTAGATCGTCTCCGCACCGTGCGCGCGATCGAACTCCCGGATGCCGTTGACCGAGTTGTGATTGTCGAAAGTGAGCAGGAAGCGGTCGCCGGGCTCGAACGGGTACGACTCGCCCACCAGCTTCAGCGACTGGCTGGCGTTGGCCGTGAAGATCGCCACGTACTCCCGCGGATCGGCGTTGAAGAACGCCAGCACCCGGCGCCGGCAGCTCTCGACATAATGCGTCGCCGCGGCGGAGGTCGGGTTCGTGGAGTGCGGGTTGCCGAGCACCGACCCCAGCAGGAGATCCATGTGGCGCCGCACCTGGCTCTCGCCGTAAAGGCCACCACCCGTGTAGTCGAGATAGACGTGCCCCTCCCGGTCGAGGCGCGCGAGCTCGCGGGCGCGGAAGTCATCGAGCATCCGGGTCGAGTCATAGCCGGGAAAGGCCGCGGAGAATCTCCGGTGGCGCTCCTCCAGTCCGGCGCCTGCCGGAGCCATGGAGCTCCCGGGCTCCCGCAGCGTGCGGTCCGTCACTGCGCGACCGGAGTTTCCGGAGCCGTCTTCGTCGACCGCGAGCTCCAGGTGGCCGGATCGACGACACTCTGGCGAAAGGTGGCGTGACAGGCGGTGCAGGTCGCGAGCGTCCGGCCGAGCGCCTGCAGGACGGCGGCACTGTCGCGCAGGCGCGCTGCCGCGGCGATGGTGTCGGCGGTATGGTGGAACTGCAGCGCCTGCTCGCTGAAGCCGGGCGCCCCCGCTCCCATGTGGTTGCACATCTCGCCCATCTCCTCGGAGTAGCCGATGCGCTCGACTGCGGACTCCACCGCGCCGAAATCGCCGCTCGCGGTAGCGGTCACGATCTCCTGCACGGCGAGAAGGTGATCGCGCATGTTCTGCTTCTGGTGATTCGCCATGTGCGGCAGCAGGGGTACCGGGACGCGCGCGTCCAGGCTTGCGAGCTTCTGCTCGGCCTCGCAGGAGATGCCGCCGCCAACCTGCGGCGCGGCCAGGTCGCCCATGGGAGGGGCGGCGGACGGCGACCTTCGATCGACGGCGGGAGCCTGACCGGCGGCGACGCTGAATGGCGTCGAAGATACGACGGCGAACAGGGCGACCAGCAAGGTCGAACCCAGCATGGAAGCGTGCCTCTTCATTTTGAATCCCCCTTCTCGCGGGCGGCAGGAGCGCCGCAGCAAGGCTCGACCGGCTGGGCCGCTCCGCCCTCCAGGGTTGCGCCCGCGGGCGCTCCGCGCGCCGCCGTTCCGTCTACGGATCGATGTTTGCGGTCGCAACTGCGCGACCTGGGCCCGACGCCGCGCCCAAGCGTAGGATAGCGCTGTTGCCTGACGAGGAGGTACACCATGCGAGACACCGGAATCGCCTACGAGGTGGTGCTCGACCTGCCGTTCGACGAGGCGGTCGCGCGCTGCCGTGCCGAGCTCGCCCGCGAGGGCTTCGGAGTCCTGACCGAGATCGACATCCAGGCCAAGCTCAAGGAGAAACTGGGGGTGGACGTCCCTCGCAACCTCATCCTCGGCGCCTGCCACCCCCCCTCTGCCCACCGCGCCCTCGTGGCCATGCCGGAGGTTTCCGTGCTCCTGCCCTGCAACGTCGCCGTGGCGACCGAGCAGGGCCGGACGGTCGTCCGCGCCATGAACCCGGAGGGGGCGATGAAGCTCCTGGGCAGCGCGGCGCTCGACGAGGTCGCCGTCGGAGTCGGCGCCGCTCTGCGCCGGGTCCTCACCGCCGTCGCCGGCTGACCGGAGAGGGCCCCGCGGGCCCGGCATCGGATGTGCGGCTCCGGTTGGGCTGGACCGGTTGTGCTGTAATCGACCTCCGTGCACATCGCCTCGTACGACTCTCACTCCCTGCGCGATCGCGGCCCGGCCTGGTGGTCGATCGCGGAGCTCTTCTCGGTGGGCCAGAGCGCGCGCCTGCGCCGGCTGCTCTGGATCTGGCTGGGGCTCATCGCCGTCTCGATCGTCTTCGGGATTCTGAACGTCCGCCTCGATTGGAACGGCCTCGAGTTCGCGATCGCGGGCATGCCGTTCGAGGTCACGATCTACCCGCCTTTCCTGATCTCCGTCTTCATCGCGGTCTGGCTCGGCCCGACCTGGGCGGCGATCCCGATCTACTTCGCCAATCTGGCGAGCGCCCTCGCCTCGGGAATCGAGTGGCCGCTCGCGGCTCTCTTCGCCGTCGCCGGCGTCATGGAGACGCTGATGCTCTGGGCGCTCGTCGTCGCGGTGCGCGTCGATCCGGATCTGCGGCGCGGCCGCGATCTCGCCTGGTTCGCCGGCGCCGGACTGGTGGCGGCGGTCACCGGCTCGCTCGCCGCGATCCTGTGGAACAGCAGCCATGCCCTCGACCCGTTCGCCGGCCAGCGCATCTGGCGCGGATGGGTGATCGGCGACCTGCTGCAGCTCCTGCTCATCGTCCTGCCGATCCTGCGACTCGCCGGACGAAGGGTGCGCGGCTGGGTCGACCGCCAGTTCGTCACCCCGCCGCTGCACGACTTCACCTACACCCACGGCGTCGCGCTGACCGTGGTCGGCTTCGGCGTGCTCGGGCTGGTGGTGTTCCTCGGCGTCCATCAGGCGATCGGGACGATCGAGGTCGCACTCGACGCCCGCACCGCGAGCGGCGACCTGCTGCTGCCCCGGCTGCGCGAGATCGTCCTGGTCATGGGGCTGCTGTCGACCGCGCTGATCGTCGCCACGGGCATGTTCTCGACGGCACTGGCCCGCCTCGGCGAACGCCAACGGCGCGACGCGCTGCAGGACAGCCTGACCGGCTGCGCCAACCGCCGCGCCTTCGCGCAGCAGTTCCAGAAAGAGGCGGAGCGCAGCCGCCGGCTGCAGCTCGGAATCGGCCTGCTGTTCGCCGACCTCGACCACTTCAAGGAGGCGAACGATCGGCACGGTCACGCCGTCGGAGATCTCATCCTCGAGCGCGCGGCGCGCCGCATCGAGGGCGCCCTGCGCGAGACCGACCTGCTGTTCCGCTGGGGCGGAGAGGAGTTCGTCGTGCTCATGCCGCACACGCCGCCCGAAGAGGTCGGCGCGATCGCGGAACGGGTTCGCCTCGCCCTCGAGCGGACGGCGCTCGTTGCGCTCCCCGGGGGCCCCGAGATCGCCATCACCGCGAGCCTCGGCGGCGCCGCCGCCGCGACCTTCCCGTTCGACGCCAATGCGCTGCTGCAGCAGGCCGACGCCGCCTGCTACGAGGCCAAGCGCCGCGGCCGCAACCGCGTCGAGCTCGCGCCCACGGCCTGAGCGCCCCGAGGGAGTCGTCGCCGAGCCGTCACGCCGCCGTCTCCGGAGGAACGAGACCGGCGGCCTAGTCTGCCTTCATGCGCATCGACCCTTTCCGGCCGACCGGTCTCCACGTTTCAGCTCTTGCCCTGGCTGCGCTCCTCCCGTTCCCCCTCGCGTGCACCGCCCTGCCGTCCGCGCCGCCGGCACCTCGCGCGGTGGTGATGCTGATCGGCGACGGCTTCGGCTTCTCGCAGCTGACACTCGCCCGCCTGGCGCTCGCGGGCAAGGGTGGACGTATGGCGATGGAGGCGATGCCGGCGACCGGCTTCGTCTCGACCTGGTCGGCCTCGAACGCGGTCACCGACAGCGGCGCCGGTGCGACCGCCTTCGGGTCGGGCGTCAAGACCGACAACCGCTACATCGGGCTCGACCCCGAGCGCCGGCCGACGCGGTCGCTGGGCGAGATCGCCAAGGCGGCCGGTTGGCGGGTCGGCTATGTCACCACGACGCGCATCACGCACGCGACCCCGGCCTGTTTCTATGCCCATCACGACGATCGCTACGACGAGGAGGCGATCGCCGCGCAGTTGATCGCGGCCGACGTCGACCTCGCCCTGGGGGGCGGCAAGGCGAACTTCCTTCCTGCGGCGGAGAGCGGCGCGCGGCGCGACGGCCGGAACCTCCTCGACGAGGCTGAACAGAGCGGCTGGAGACTGCTCGAGCGCGGCTCTCCGCTCGCCTGGGACGGCACGGGCAAGCTCCTCGGACTCTTCGCCAACGGCCACCTCGCCTACGCGCTCGACGACCGCAACTATCCCGCCGAACGCCGGGATCCTCCGCTCGCGGAGCTCACGCGTCTGGCGCTCGACGGCCTCGCCCGGGGCGACAAGCCCTTCTTCCTCATGGTGGAAGGGGGCCGGATCGATCATGCCGGCCACGAGTTCGACGCCGCCGGCGTCGTCGCCGAGTCGAAGGGTTTCGACGAGACCGTGGCGACGACCCTGGCCTGGGCGAAGGAGCATCCCGGAACCCTCGTCGTTCTCACCGCCGACCATGCCACCGGGGGACTCGCCGTCAACGACTTCGCCCGGATCGACGAGCTCGCCCGCCAGCGGGCCTCCGTGGCCTGGATGGCGAACCAGATCCGCAACGCCGGCGCCGGCGTCGAAATGCTCTCCGCCCGCACCGGCTACGGCGACTGGTCGGCGGAGGACGTGGAAGCGATTCGAGTGGCTCCCGACAGCTACGAGGCCTGTCGCCGCCTGGGGACGAAGCTCGCCGTGCGCAACGGCCTGACCTGGGTGCCGCGGGTCAACGACGACGACACCCACGGCCACACCGGTGAAGACGTGCCGATCTTCGCCTTCGGGCCCGGCGCCGAGCGCTTCGCCGGCGTCCTGGACAACACCGAGATCCCGCAGCGGATCGCAGCGCTCGCCGGACTGCCCTTCCCGGACACCACTGCCGGGCGTGGGCCGTCGCCCCCCTGAGCGCCGTGCGCCGGAGAGCGGATCAGCCGCCAGGTTGACGGCGAACCCCGTTCGCAGCGATCCTAGGCTCATGGTCCCCGGGAACTGCAGCCCGCAATGACCGACCCGCTTTTCTGGCACCGATCGGAGTTCGGCTTCCCGCTCCCCTGCCCTACGCTATGGGTGGCCTTCTCGCGTCGCACCGACGATGTCTTTGTCTTCCGGCCGCACTGCGGCAAGGCCAGGGCCGCAGAGGGCGAGGGCAATTGATCGGCGGCCAGAACCGAACCTGGATCTATCTGACCACCGCGGTCGTTCTCTTCCTGATCTGGAGCAATAGTTTCATCGCGGCCTCGTATCTGCTCGGCGGAGAGCGTCCGGCAGCGCAGTTCACCTGGGACGGGCTCTCGGCGGCGCGCTTCGCGCCGCTCGCTCCGATCTGCCTCTTCTACTGTTTCGTCTTTCGCCGGCGCCAGTGCCTCGAGCTGCTGCGCCGCTATCCGTTCCGGCTACCCATCGCCGGTTTGCTCGCGGTACCGGCCTACAACCTGGCGCTCTACTACGGCCAGCAGCACGGCATTCCGCCGCCGGTCGCCGCGCTCACCAGCGCTCTCACGCCGCTCTTCCTGCTGCTCTTCGCGGCGGCGACGCTCGGCGAGCGCTTCACCTTCCGCAAGGGCACGGCGTTCTTCATCGCGCTCGCGGGGCTCTTCACGATCGCCTTGTCGCGCGGCGGCTTCGCCGGCCTGCCGACCTTCGGACTGCTGCTCGCCATCACCGCGATCGCGCCGCTCTCCTGGTCGGTCTACACCATCCTCGGCAAGGCGGTCGTCGGCGCGAGCCTCGCCCACCGCTCCCGGACGACCGACGGCGTGACAGAGGTGCGCGAGAACGCCTCACCGCTCGACTGGACCTACCTCACGATCGGCATCGGCAGCCTGCCTCTCCTCGCCGCTCTCCCCTGGCACGGCGGTCGCGAGATGCTCGCCCTGCGTCCGGGCGGGTGGCTCGCGCTCTTCCACCTGACCGTTCTGTCGGCGCTCGTCGGCTACGCCGTCTGGAGCTGGCTGCTGCGCCATCTGCCGGCCTCGACCGTCGCCTTTTTCATCTTCCTCAACCCACCGCTCACGATGTTCTCGAAGCTGGTTCTGGCAGGCGCCTTTCCGCAACTCTTCGTCTTCCAGTGGGTTCCGCTCGAGCTCGCGGGCAGCGCCCTCGCCCTCGGCGGTCTCGCGATTGCCATCTGGCCGGGGCGCCCGCCGCCCGCGGTTGCCGGGGCGGGCTAGAGTTGCCGGCATGAGTCGCGATCCACGACAGCCGACCCCCGAAGCCGTCGCAGCCACCGGAGCCACCGGACCCGCTGCAGCGGCCGGCTCCGGCCTGGACCTCTCGAAGGAGCAGCTCCGCCAGCTCGGCGCGGCAGCCGTCGACTGGATGGCGCAGTACTACGACGGCTTGCGCGATCGGCCGCTCTATCCCAGTACCTCCTCCGCCGAACTGCGGGCGCGCCTCGCCGAACCGCTGCCGCAGGAGGGGCGACCGTTCGCGGAACTGCTCGCGCTGTGGGACGAGGTCATCGTCCCGGGCAGCCGCCAGAACGGGCATCCTCGCTTCTTCGGTTACATCTCGGCCCCGGGGACCGCGGTGGCTGCGGTCGCCGACCTTCTGGCCGCGACCCTGAACGCCAACTTGACGGCCTGGCGATCGGCGCCGGCGCCGGTCGAGATCGAGCACTTGGCCGTCGCGTGGATCCAGGAGGCACTGGGCTGCGACCCCGGCGCCGGGGGACTCTTCACCAGCGGCGGCTCGCTCGCCAACTTCACCGCCCTTGCCGCCGCGCGCCATCGGCAAAGCCCCGGCGCCAACGACAGCGGCATGCGGGCCCAAGCCCGACAGCTCGTCGTCTACATCTCGTCGGAGGGGCACCATGCAACCGACAAGGCTGCGGCGCTTCTCGGGATCGGCCGCGAGTTCGTCCGGCGCATCGCGGTCGACGCGGCGTTCCGCATGGACACCGGGGAGCTCGAGCGCCGCATCGTCGCCGATCGCGCCGCGGGGATGGAACCGTTCTGCGTCGTCGCGAGCGCGGGAACGGTCGTCACCGGAGCCGTCGACCCGCTCGAGTCGATCGCCGCGATCGCCCGTCGCCACGACCTCTGGATGCACGTCGACGCCTGCTACGGCGGCTTCGCGGCGCTCGCGCCATCGGTCCGCGAGCGCTTCGCCGGCCTCGCGCTCGCCGACTCGATCGCTCTCGATCCGCACAAGTGGCTCTACCTGCCGGCCGACTGCGGCTGCCTGATCTACCGCGAGCCCGCGAAGCTGGGCAGCGCCTTCGCGCTCGGCGCGGACTACACGCGCATCACGGCGACCGACTCCGAGGAGAGCTTCGCCTTCTGGGACTACGGGCCGGAGCTGACGCGCCCGTTCCGCGCCCTCAAGGTCTGGATGATCCTGGCGCACGCCGGCGCCCGTGCGATCGGCGATGCGATCGAGTCCAACCTCGACTGCGCGCGCTACCTGGCGGAGCTCGTCGAAGCGAGCGACGATTTCGAAATGCGGGCGCCCGTCGAGCTCTCGGTTTTCTGCTTCCGCCATCTCGGTCCCGCCGGAGCGCGCGCGCCGGAGCGATCCGAGGCGGCAGAGCTCCTGCTCGACGCCTGGAACGAGCGCCTCCTCGCGGCGCTGCAGCGCGGCGGCAGCTCCTACCTGTCGAACGCCTCGATCGGCAGCCGCTTCGCCCTGCGCGGCTGCGTTCTCAACTACCGCACGACCCGTCGCGACATGGAGATCCTGCTCGAGGACCTCCGCCGGGAGGCGACCCGCCTCGGCGAGGGCGCATAGCCTGAGTCGGCCGCCCTCTCGATAGACTCCGACCATGACGACTCTCCTCGCCGCGGTGTGCCAGATGCGCTCGACCTCGGACCGGGAGGGGAATCTCCGCCAGGCCGAGGAGCTCATCCGTGCGGCGGCGGGGCGCGGGGCGACCTTCGTCGCTACGCCGGAGAACACCAACTATCTCGGGCCGCACGGCGAGAAGGTGCAATTGGCGGAGACGCTCGAGGGGGCGACCTGTTCCCTGTTCTCCGGCTTGGCTCGCGAGCTCTCTCTTCATCTTCTGCTGGGATCGTTCAACGAGAAAAGCTCGGTAAAGGGACTCTGCTTCAACAGCAGTGTCTTGTTCGGACCGACCGGTGTGCGCCTGGCGGTGTATCGCAAGATTCACTTGTTCGATGTCGATGTTCCGGACGGCGTGTCGTTTCGGGAGTCGGAAACGGTTGCGCCGGGAGCTGAGATCGTCGTTGCCGAGACTGGCTTGGGCGGAGTCGGCCTGTCGATCTGCTACGACCTGCGCTTCGGGGAGCTCTACCGGGCGCTCGTCGCCCGCGGCGCTGCCCTGCTCGCGATCCCGTCGGCGTTCACGGCGACGACCGGCAAGGCACACTGGGAGATCCTGGTGCGCGCGCGGGCGGTCGAGTCGCAGGCGTTCGTCGTCGCGCCCGGGCAACAGGGAGCCCACGACGACGGCGGCCTGCGCGAAAGCCACGGCCACTCGCTGATCGTCGACCCGTGGGGTCGGATCCTCGCCGAAGCCCCGGACGGCGTCGGCATCGCGGTGGCCGCGCTCGACCTCGCCGAGGTCCAGCGCGTCCGAGCGGCGATTCCGATCGCCGCCCATCGCCGCCTGCCCGGCTAGGCCGGAGTCCGGCTCCAGGCGGCCGCCCCTTCGGGCAGCGAGCGGGGCGCCAACTACATGGCAGAATCCGCCGGTGAATCGGCGATCGGCCAGCTGGCTCCGATGGCTCCGCTGGCCCCGCTGGCTCGGCACCGTCTGCGCCGCGTGGTTCCTGGTCTCCCCTCTGCGGGCGCTGGACCCGGATCGCGCGATCACGCAGTACGTGCAGAACGTCTGGAGGGCGCCGGGCGCGCTGCCGCACGACAACATCACGGCGATCCTCCAGACCCGCGACGGCTACCTCTGGGTCGGCACGGTCGATGGCCTGGCGCGCTTCGACGGCGTGCGCTCGGTCGTCTTCGACAGGTCGAACACGCCGGCGATCGCCAACAACTGGATCCGGGCGCTACTCGAAGATCGGGCCGGGCGCCTCTGGATCGGCACGCTGGGCGGCGGGCTGGCCTGCCTCGAGGGCGGGAGGTTCACCCACTTCGGCGCCGACGAAGGCATCTCCGGCGAGATCGTCGCTGCCCTGTATTCGGATCGCACCGGACGCCTCTGGGCCGGGAGCAGCGACGGTCTGTTCCTGTTCAGCGCCGGCCGCTTCGTTCGCGCGCCGGGCTCCGAGGCCCTCGTGACGCGCGGCGTCCGCGCCCTGGTCGAAGACAGTGACGGGACGCTCTGGGTGGGCACCGACAGCGGTCTCTTCCGCTTCGTCGAAGGCACGGCCCGCCCGCTGCCGGACGAATTGGGTCTGTCGAGCGACGCGATCCTCGCGCTGGCGAACGACAGCTCCGGGCTCTGGATCGGCACCTCGGGCGGCGGCCTGAAACATCTGGCGGCGGGAACCGTCACCACCTACGCCGCAAGGGAGGGTCTGCCGCACCACCGCGTCTGGTCGCTCGCCTTCGACCGCGCCGGCAATCTCTGGATCGGCACGGACGGCGGCGGCCTCGCGCGCCTGCGCGACGGCGCCCTCGAGACCTTCGACTCGCGCACCGGACTCTCCAACGATTTCGTCTGGGCCATCCACGAAGACCGCGAGGGGAGCCTCTGGGTGGGGACCAACGGCGGCGGACTCAACCGACTCAAGAACGGCGCCGTGCGGACCCTGACCACGCGCGAGGGCCTGCCGGGCGATTTCGTCTGGTCGGTGATGCGCGACCGGGCCGGCAGCCTCTGGGTCGGCACCGAGGATGCCGGCGTGGCGCGTATCCGGACGGACGGGATCACCCGCTTCGGCGCGGCCGAAGGATTCGTGGGCGCCGCGCGCGCCCTGCTCGAGCGCGCCGACGGCTCGCTCTGGATCGCGGGCGACCGCGGCCTGTTCGTTCTCAACGGCGAACGGTTCCGGCCCATGCCCCTCGCCGGACACGAGGACGACATCCTGCAGGCGCTGGCCGAGGACAGCGGCGGGACGCTGTGGATCGGCACCGTCAGCGACGGACTGCTGGCGCTCGCCGACGGGAGCTTGCGCTCCCTCAACGCCGCCGACAGCCTGGCGAACGAATCGGTCACGGCGCTCCTGCCGGCCTCCGACCGGACGCTCTGGGTCGGGACCATCGGCGGCCTCCGTCGGCGGGAGCTCGACGGCCGCTGGACCTCGCTCACCACCCGCGACGGTCTGCCCGCCAACTACGTGACCGCGCTCTTCGAGGGCCGCAAGGGAGAGATCTGGGCGGCGACGCGCGGCGGGCTGGCACGCATCCGGGACGGCCGGGTCGCGAGTCTCACCGCCGCCCAGGGACTTTTCGATGACGCACTCATGTCTGCGGTGCCGGGCGACGACGGGTGGATCTGGATGGGCAGCAACCGCGGACTTTTCGCCTCGCCTCTGGCCGAGATCGAGGAGCTGTTCGCGGGCCGCCGTAGCCGCGTTTCGTCGCGCTCGTACGGGCTCGAAGACGGGCTGCGGACCGTCGAGGTGAACCACTCCGGCGCCTCGCGTCACAAGGACCCGGACGGCCGGCTCTGGTTCGCCACGCGGGTCGGAGTCGCCACGATCGCCCCGGGAGAGGAGCAGCGGAATCCGTTGCCGCCGCCGGTGCTGATCGAAGAGGTCGTGGCCGACGGCCGGACCCTGCCGCAGCCAAGCCCCTGGCGCCTGCCGGCGGGCACCCGGCGGCTCGATTTCCACTACACCGCGCTCAGTTTCGCTTCGGTGCCCGGGACCGTTCTCCAACACCGCCTCGAGGGGTTCGACCCGGATTGGGTGGCTGCGAAGCCGGATCGGACGATCTCGTACACCAGCCTCCCCCACGGCCGCTACCGCTTCCGGGTGATCGCGGCGAACAGCGACGGCGTCTGGAACCGCGAGGGGGCGTCGGTCGAGTTCGAGATCGAGCCCCGCTTCCACGAGACGATCTGGTTTCGCGCCGGCGGCGTTCTCGTCTTCGCCTTCCTCGGGCCGCTCTTCTACTATGCCCGGGTGCGCACCCTGCGGCGCCGGCAGACCGATCTCGAACGCCTCGTCGCCGAACGCACGGCCGAGGTCGGGGCGGCCAATGCGCGGCTCGAACAACTGGTGCGCGAAGACAGCCTCACCGGTGTCGCCAATCGGCGCATGCTCGACGAGACGCTCGACGAGGAATGGCGACGCGCTTCTCGCCAGCGTTCGCCGCTCGCCATGCTGCTCGTCGACGTCGATCTGTTCAAGGACTTCAACGACCGCGCGGGCCACCCCGCCGGCGACGCCTGCCTCCGGGCGGTTGCGACCTCGGTCGCCGAGACCTGCCGGCGCGCCGGCGAGTTCGTGGCACGCTACGGCGGCGAGGAGTTCGCGGTGCTGCTTCCCGGCGCCTCGGTGGCCGACGCCCGCGCCACCGCTGAAAAAGTGCGGCTCGGCGTCGAGGCGTTGGGGATCCTTCATCCCGCTGCGCCCCGGACGGGCGTGGTGACCGTGAGCATCGGCGTCGCCTGGGCGGCTCCCGGCTCGAGAAGAACGGCGGCCGGTCTGCTGCACGCCGCCGATCAGGCGCTCTACCTCGCCAAGCAGAACGGCCGCAACCGGGTCGAAAGCGCCGAGCTCGACTAGGAGCCTGCCCGCGCCGCCCGGGCCGGGATTCCGGTCGCCGTCCGGCTGGGCCGGGCCCGCCGGGGGGCGGTGCGGCGCGACCGGCGAGATGTGGCATCATCCACTCTCCAACATCGCTTGTCCGATTGTCGATCACCTGTCTGCCGGCGGAACTCGCCGCCGGAGGGCATGGCCTCGAATCGCTGCAGGACTCAACAGAGGAGGGTGGAATGAGCGAGTCGTACGAGAAGCCGCGCCGTGGAGTGCTTTGGGCAGCCGCCTGCACGACGGTCCTCACCGTCGCCGCCGGCACGATCACCGCCGCGCTCGACGTGAAACCGCCATCGCCTTTCGCGGCGAGCGGAGCCGGAACGGGCGCCGGTTCCGGAGCGTCGAAAGCGCCGCTCGGCACTCCGGACTTCATCCTCGACGACGGCACTGCCGAGAATGGCATCGGCCTGACCAACGGCGGGCAGTTCCTCTGGTTCAACCGTTTCACCCCAGCTCCGGCCGACCTGCCCTTCGATCTCGACGAGGTCCAGGTGCTCTTCAACTCGGGGACGGGAACCGGCGTCGGTGACGCCGTGGATATCTACATCTACACCGACGCGGACGGCAACCCGGCCAACGGCGCCACCTTCGTCGGCTCCGAGACCGGCCTGACCGTTCAGGCTCTCGACAGCTTTTCGACCTACGCCCTGTCGCCCACGATCCCCATCACCGTCGCCGGCGACCTGCTCGTCATGGTCGTCAACCGCGGCTCGATCGCGATCGGGGACTTCCCCGCGGCGCTCGACGAGACGGTCTCGCAGGGCCGCTCCTGGGTCGGCTTCGACGCCGCCCCCCCTGCCGATCCACCGGTCCTGCCTACGACCACGATGGGGACTATCGACAGCTTCGGACTCCCCGGAAACTGGATGATCCGCGCCAACGGCGCGCCCTCGGGCCCGTCGCTCTTCCTCGGCTCGGTCGGCTCGGCTGACCTGTGCAGCAATCCGCCGACCAACGTCAACGGCGTCTGGGAGCCCGGCGAGATCGTCGATCTCACGGTCACCCTCACCGCCGGCGGCTTCTCCGGCATGACCGGCATCAGCGGCACGCTCACCAGCGCGACGCCCGGCGTCACGGTTCTCGCCGGAGCCTCGACCTGGCCGGATATCGCCGCCAACGGTTCTGCCCCGGGCAACACACCGTTCCAGATCCAGATCTCCTCGACGATCCCGTGCCTCACCGCTGTCGATCTCGATCTGGTCGTGACCGCCAACGAGGGCGGCCCCTTCAACCTGACCTACGCCAACCAGATCGGGCTGGAGACCCAGGCGCCGGACGTGCCGATCGCGATCTCCGACAACGCGACCAACACCTCCGATCTGGTGATCTCCGAGAACGTCGTGATCTCGGATCTCGACATCCGGGTCGCGGCGACGCACAGCTGGGTCGGCGACCTGACCTTCACGCTCACCAGCCCGGCAGCGACAGTGGTCACCCTGCTCGACCGTCCGGGCGTCCCGGTTACCAGCACGGTCGGTTGCGCCGACAACGATCTGAACGTGACGTTCGACGACGAGACGGTCTTCGATCTCGAGAGCCACTGCGCCGCGACGACGCCCTGGTTCAGCGGTTCCGGTTCGCCGACCCAGCCCCTGTCCGCCTTCGACGGCCAGTCGACCGCCGGGACCTGGACCCTTTCCGTTGCAGACGGCGCCGCCGGTGACACCGGTTCGGTCGATGACTGGGAGCTGATCGTCACGCCGGCGATCGGCCTGCAGTGCAACGTCTGCCTGAATGCCGGCCCCGCCGGCGGCGATCTCTCGATCCTGAAGACCGGCATTGCTTCGCCGCCCGGCACCGTCGTCTACACCATCTCGGTCGCCAACGCCGGCCCCGGCGCCGTCACCGGCATCGTGGTCACGGACACGCTCCCCGCCGAGGTCGCCTACGTCTCCGACGACTGCGGCGGCACGAACACGCCGCCATGGAGCTGGAACGTCGGGACGCTCAACTCGGGCGCTTCGGCGACCTGCATCCTCACGACCAGCGTCGTCACGCCGGGCGCGATCCTGAATACCGCCACCGTGACGGCGGACAACGACACGACCCAGGGCAACAACTCGTCCTCCGCGACGGTGATCGGCGAGCCGCCGGTCCCCATCGCGGAAGTTCCGACCCTCGGCACCGTGGGTCTCGCGGCGCTCCTGGTTCTCCTCGCCACGGCCGCGATGGTCCTGCTGCGCCGGCGCTCCCGCGCCTGAAGCCGCCTCGACCCTGGAGCTCCGATCCCTCGCGGGAGAGGAGCTCCGGGGTGCACTCTCTCCGCCCCTCTACCCGGCAGCCCTGCGGGAGAGGGGTTTTCTCTTCCGGGCTCCCGGCGGGCGAAGCCGGCGGGGCCGGCGGGGCCGTCGGGTAGTGGCCTCAGCCCGCTGCGGCCTCGACGAGCTTCTCGACCACCGCCGGATCGGCGAGGGTCGAGATGTCGCCCAGATCGGAGGTGTCGCCGGCGGCGATCTTGCGCAGGATGCGGCGCATGATCTTGCCGGAGCGCGTCTTCGGGAGGCCCGGCGCGACGACGATGCGGTCGGGCGTCGCGATCGCGCCGATCGCCTCCCGCACCTGCTGCTTCAGGGCACCCACGAGCTCCTCGGCATCCCACGACTCGAACTCCGGAGTGATGATGACGTAGGCGAAGATGCCGGTCCCCTTGATGTCGTGCGGGTAGCCCACCACCGCGGCCTCGGCGACCGCCGGGTGCGCGACGAGGGCGCTTTCGACCTCGGCCGTACCGAGCCGGTGGCCCGACACGTTGAGCACGTCGTCCACCCGGCCGGTGATCCAGTAGTAGCCGTCCTCGTCCCGCCGGCAGCCGTCGCCGGTGAAATAGAGGCCGGGATAGGTCATGAAGTAGGTCTCGCGGAAGCGCGCGTGATCGCCCCAGATCGTTCGGGCCTGACCGGGCCAGGAGCGCTTGAGGCAGAGGTTCCCCGCGACGCCGTTGCCCTTGACCTCCTTGCCCTGTTCGTCGACCACCACCGGCTCGATGCCGTAGAAAGGAAGTGTCGCCGAGCCCGGCTTGGTCGGCGTCGCGCCCGGCAGCGGCGTGATCAGGATGCCGCCGGTCTCCGTCTGCCACCAGGTATCGACCACCGCGCAGCGCCCGTCCCCCACCACGTCGTGGTACCAGGTCCAGACCTCCGGGTTGATCGGCTCCCCCACGCTCCCCAGGATGCGGAGCGACGTGCGCTTGTACTTCTTGACCCACGAGTCGCCCTCGCGCGCGATGGCACGCAGTGCCGTAGGTGCGGTGTAGAAGATCGTCACGCCCAGGTCGTCGACGACCTGCCAGTAGCGGCCGGCGTCCGGATAGACCGGGATCGACTCGAACATCACGGTCGTCGCGCCGTTGGCCAGCGGTCCGTAAACGATGTAGCTGTGGCCGGTGACCCAGCCGATGTCGGCGGCGCACATGTAGACGTCGTCCTCGTGCAGGTCGAAGACCAGCTTGTGCGTCATCGCCGCGTAGACGAGATAACCGCCGGTGGTGTGCAGGACGCCCTTGGGCTTTCCGGTCGAGCCCGAAGTGTAGAGCGTGAACAGCGGCGACTCGGCGTGCATCCACTCGACCGGGCAGGTCGAGCGCTGCTTCGAGCACTCCTCCTCCAGCCAGAAGTCCCGCCCGCCCTGCATCGGCACCTCCGTATCGGTGCGTCTCGCGACCAGCACCGAGCCGACGAAGGCCAGCCCCTCGACCGCCCGGTCGACCGTCGTCTTGAGGGGGATCCGCTTGCCGCCGCGCAACCCCTCGTTCGCGGTCACCACCAGCTTCGCGCCGGCATCGAGGATCCGGCCGCGCAGCGACTCGGCCGAGAAACCGGCGAAGACCACCGAGTGCACGGCGCCGATCCGGGCGCAGGCGAGCATGGTCGCCGCGAGCTCCGGAATCATCGGCATGTAGAGCGCGACACGGTCGCCCTTGGTGACGCCGTGGGCGAGCAGGACATTGGCGATCCGGCAGACCATGTGCTTCAACTCGCGATAGGTGATCGATCGGTAGTCCCCGGGCTCGTCCCCGGCCCAGAGGATCGCCGGCTTGTCGCCGCGCGTCGCCAGGTGCCGATCGACGCAGTTGTGACAGGCGTTCAGGCGCCCGCCGCCGTACCAGGAGAAGTCGACCTCGCGCAGGTCGGCGTCGAAGATCTGCTGCGGCGGGTGGAACCAGGTCAGGATCTCCGACTGCTTCAGCCAGAAGCCCTCCGGATCGTCGAGCGACAGCCGGTACTGGCGCTGGTACTCCTCCATCGTGCGGACGTGGGCCTTGGCGGCGATCGCGGCGGGCGGCTGAATCATGATGGGCTTTCCTTTCGGACTGCGGAAGGGTCCATTCCTCGATCAACTCTGGACGCGGGGATGAAGCTCGGGGAATCGTTGCGAGAGCAGCAGATAGAGCTCCGCGGTGCCGAGGGCGTCGTAGAGCGGATCGTGCTCCGGATAGGCCGGGAGACCGAAGAACGAGCGCGCCGCCCCGAGCGAAGCGGGGACCTCCGCGTGACGTGCCGCGCCGGGCGGGAGCCGCTCGGCGACGTGCGGCCGGACACGCTCGATGGCGCGCAGGAAGGCGAGTGTGTCGAGCGTAGGCAGAGCCGGGGTCCGGCGCCCGATGGCACGCGCCGCGGCCTCGAGGAAGCCGCGCTCGATCGCGGCGCCGTGCACCAGGAGGACGGCACCGCCCTCGGTCTGCCCCGCGACGAGGTCGACCAGCGCGGGGAGACCGAGGCCACCGCGCTGCTCCTCCGGCAGCACCTGGTGGGTGCCCAGTGCCCCGAGGTCGGGCGGACGGCCCGAACGCGGATCGTCGACCAGGGCGCGGTAGGCGCGACCCCAGAGGATCGAACGCCCCTCGACGGGCACGCAGCCGACCGCGACGATGGCGTGGCGCCGTGGATCGAGCCCGGTAGTTTCGAGGTCGAGCGCCAGCAGCCGGCCGGGAGGAGTGGGTTCCGCCATGACGTCGCGCTCACAACGCGAAGCGCGCGACGAGGCCGTCGCGCACGTTGCGGAGCAGGGTGAAGATCTCCTTGAGGAAACGGCGCTCGAGCGCGTTCAACGCCGCGAGGTGGATGCGATGGCCGGAGTCGGAGTCGGCGCGCCGAGCGGGATCGAGCGCCAGCTCGAGGCGCAACGCTGCGAGGTAGCGGAAGCCCTCGGCGAGCGTCGCGGCGTCGGCGCCGAGCACCGGTTCCGCCGCTTGGAGACGCTCCATGGTGCCGCGGGCGAGGCTCCCTGCCTCGAGCGCCGAGAGCCGGGCGATCGCGACGATCAGCAGGCTGCCACGCTTCAGATCGAACCCTTCCTCGCCCTCGCGGAGCGTGCCGAAGAGCCCGAACGGCAGCGCCCAGCCGCGCACCTCACGCGCCAGGGCGCGCAGGAAGTGGCGGTCCCGCCCGGCGGCGCGCCGCAGCTCGTCGATCGCCGAAAGGTCGAGCCCGCCAGCGACGAGGCGCAGGTCGAGGAAGGTGTGGATGTCGATGCCGTCCTCTTCCCGCGGTTCGGCGATCCAGCGCTCGAAGCGCCGGATCCAGCCCGCGAGGGGATCGTGCCAGTGCGTCGCCATGTAGCCGCCGGGGCAGGCCGGATAGCCGGCGGCCAGGAGGCCCTCGACCACCTGTCGGGCGGCCGCCTCGACACGTTTCGCCGTCGCGACGCCCGGATCGGCCCCCCCGGCGGGCGCCCAGGCGAGCGCGTTGTCCTGGTCGGTGGGCAGGATCTGCTCCTGCCGGCCCTCCGAGCCGTGCACCATCCAGGCCATGCTGTCGATCGGGAGCTCGTGGGCCGCAGAGGCCTCTTCGAAGAGCCGCCGGGCGAGCCGGTCGGCGATCGTCGATACGATCGGACCGATGCGCAACGCATCGACGCCACCCGCGGCGAGCTCGGCGACGACGCGCCGCAGGCGGTCGGTGAAGCCGGGCAGGATCTCGGCGAGCGGACGGCGCTCGAGCTCGCGCCGCAGGGCCAGCGGATGCAGGCTCTGATGGAGCACCAGGTCGCTCGCCGAGATGAAACCGACGATGCGGTCGTCCGCGACCAGCGGCAGATGGCGCACGCCGTGCCGCGCGAGTTCGAGCATCGCATCGATGTTCGACACGTCGGCGCGGATCGCGAGCAACGGCGAGGAGGCGATCTCGCCGACCGGAGTCGCCACCGAAAGCCCGGCTGCCATCACCCGGTCGCGCAGGTCCCGGTCGGTGACGATGCCGGCCACCGCGGCGAGCGGCAACTCGACGATCGTTTCGGCCGCAGGATGCGCCTCCCGCGTCACCAGCAGCGACCCGACGCCGAGATCCCGCATCCGGCGTGCCGCCGCTTCGACGGTCGCCCCGGGGGCGATGGTGGCGAGCGGGCGCCGGCCCAGCTCCCGCACCATCGCGAGCGCCGGACGCGGTCCGCTCTCCGTCGCTCCCGCCTGCGACCGGAGACGCGCCGCCAGACCTTCGAGGAAGAAACGCGCTGCGCCGGGCTCGTCGAGCAGGAGCTGAAACTCCCGCTTCGGAATCCGGAAGAGCAGCGTGTCCTCGGCGGCGACGGCATCGCGCTCCGGGTGGCGATTGGCGATCAGCGAGGGGAAACCGAAACACTCCCCCGGCTCGACGAGCTCGAGCAGCTCGCCGTCACGCTCGAGGCGCACCCGACCCTTGCGCACGATCCAGAGCGCGTCACCGGGAGCACTCTGACGGGCAAAGATCGTCTCGCCGCGGGCGGCGAAGCGCATCTCGAGCGCGCGTTCGACGCGGTCGAGGGCCTGCGCCGAGAACGAGTCGAACGGTGCATGGCTGGCGAGGAAGGCTCGCGGAGCCACTGGGGCGAGCGCCTTGCCCGCAGATGTCGAACCACGGCCGAGCTCGTTCATGAGCGCAGGAGCCGGGCGGCGGCCAGGCAGCGTGGTGAAGGCGAGGGTGGCGCGGGCGGCTGCATCAGCCCCTGGAGATCAAGACCTCGCTCGCGACGATGAAGGCGATCCAGACGGCCAGAACGGCGATCGCGGTCCGCCGGAGAATGGTGACGTAGGGCGTGCCTTCGGGCGAGAACCGGGCGACCGGGTAGACCAGCGGCCGGCAGAGGAGGCGACCGAACGCCTTGAGCTTGCTGCCCTCCCGCCGGCTCTTCCATTCCACCACCAGCCCGAAGCCGACGTAGACCACCAGCATGAAGGAGACGAGGCGGCCGAGGAGGAGGACCTTGACGATGTCGGGGTTCATGGTTGGCGGAGAGTCTAGAGGAAGCGCCGCCGGGGCTCCACCCGAATGGTGGCAACCCCGGCGGCAGGCAGGATCCGACTCAGTGTCCGGCGTTGATCGCCGCCGAGGCCGAACCGGTCTTGGGATAACGGACGCTCACGACCAGCTCCTGTGTCGCCTTGTCGGGAGCGGGGGTGAGGAGCGAGACGATCCAGATGACGAAGAAGCCGATCGGCAGGCCGAAGACGCCCGAGGCGACCGTGGCGGTACCGAACCAGCTCATGCCGTAGAAGCGGCTGCCGATCATGTAGAAGAGGGTGACCGCGAGGCCGGCGACCATGCCGGAGAGCGCGCCCGCCTTGTTGGTCCGCTTCCACCAGATGCCCATGACGAGCGCCGGGAAGAACGAGGATCCGGCGAGCGAGAACGCCCAGGCCACCAGCTCGACGATGATGGCGAGCCTAAAGGTGGCGACGTAGGCGGCGATGAGCGCGGTCACGATCAGGAAGATCTTGGTGATCGTGAGCCGGCGGATGAGGGTCGCCTGCGGGTTGATGACCTTGTAGTAGAGGTCGTGCGAAATGCCGTTGGCGATGGTCAGCAGCAGACCGTCGGCAGTCGACAGGGCCGCCGCGAGGCCGCCCGCCATGATCAGGCCGGTGACCACGAACGGCAGCCCCGCGATCTCCGGCGTCGCGAGCACCACGAAATCGGAGCTCTTGATCACGAAGTCCGCGAGCTGCACGATGCCATCACCCGCCTTGTCGACGACGTCGAACAGACCGGCCGGCTTCCACAGCGTCACCCACGACGGCAGATCGGCGATCTTCGAGCCGACGAGTTTGGTGAATACCGAGAAGCGGGCGAACGCCGCGTAGGCTGGGGCGGTGAAGTACAGCAGGAAGATGAAGAACAGCGACCAGCCGACCGAGGTGCGCGCTTCGCGCACCGACGGTGTCGTGTAGTAGCGGGCCAGGATGTGCGGCAGCCCGGCCGTTCCCACCATCAGGCAGAAGGTGAGGGCGAGGAAGTTCCACATTCCCTTGCCCTTCGGCACTGTCAGGTAATTGCCGACCGTCGCGTCGTCGGAGGCCGCCGGCGCCTTCGCCTGGGCCGTGGCCGTCTTCTGCGCCGCCGTCAGCTTGGTCTTCTCCTCCGCCGAGGTCGCCGGATCCTTGATCTTGGCGTCGGCGGCCGCCGCCTCTGCCTTCCAGATCTCGCGCGTCGCCTTCTCCTGCGGATCCCGGGTGATCTGCAGAGCCGACTGATTGTTCATCTGCAGGACCTTGCCGTAGGCGAGCTGAGGAATCGGGTTCGAGAACAGCTGCCACGAGAGGACGACCACCGGCACGAGGTAGCTCGTGATCAGGATGATGTACTGCGCCACCTGCGTCCAGGTGACCGAGCGCATGCCGCCGAGCACCGAGCAGAAGAGGACGCCGATCAGCCCGACGAAGACACCGACGTTGAAGTCGAGGCCGATGAAGCGCGAGACGATCAGGCCGACGCCGGTCACCTGAGCGATGAGGTAGGTGAACGAGCACAGGATGGCCGCGAAGACACCGACCAGGCGCGCTGCGTTGCCGCCGTAGCGCGCTCCGAGGAAGTCCGGAATGGTGTAGGCGCCGAACTGCCGCAGGTACGGTCCGAGGAAGACGGCGAGCAACAGGTAGCCGCCCGTCCAGCCCATGACGTAGGCGAGGCCCGAGAAGCCCTGTACCGAGAGCGTGCCGGCCATCGAGATGAACGACGCCGCCGACATCCAGTCCGAGCCGGTCGCCATGCCGTTGTAGATCGCCGGCACCCCGCGCCCGGCGACGTAGTACTGGTCGGCGTCCGAGGTGCGCGTCAGGATGCCGATGACGATGTAGATCCCCAGCGACAGACCCATGAAGATCCAGCCGATCCAGCGGTTCGGCAGATCGAAGAAGTGCTCGGCCAGTCCGAGGATGATGGTCACTCCGAGGAAGCCGACGGTGTAGAGAGTGAAGATCTTGCGCAGGTTCACTTCTTCGCCTCCTCGTAGATGCCGTACTCGAGATCCTTCTTGTTCATGAGCCGCGCGTAGACCGCGATCTCGATCACGAAAACGATGAGCGAGCCCTGCGCCGCCATGTAGTAGCCGAACGGGAAGCCGAGGAAGCTCACCTTGTTGAGCTCGGCCGCCCAGAGGCCGGAGAGCAGGTAGCCGACGACGAACCAGATGGCCATGAGGATGACCATGAGGCGCAGGTTGTAGCGCCAGTAGTCCTTCTTCTGTTGCTCGGTCAGTTCCGACATTCCGCCCTCCCTAGAACTGGAAGATCTGCCACTGCAGGTTGATCTGGTCGCGCGACTCGCCGGCGTCGGGTTCGATCTTCGTGTACGAGATCTTCAGGTTGTTGTTGTGGCCGTTGACGTAGTACGTCAGGCCGGCGGTGAGGCGCTCTTCGTCGACGCGCGTAACATCGTTGAAGTCCTGGGTGGCGTACTGCAGGAACGGCTGGAGCCGGATGGAGGAGAAGTAGAAGCCGGTCTCGAAGAGCATGTTCGTCTGCTCCGCCAGGGCAGTGAGGAACGTTCCGCCGTCCGTGTTGACGTAGTCGGCCTGGAAGACGAAGGCGCTCTCGCCGATGGGCTGATCCCAGAAGAAGTCGAGGCCGATCGAGTCGTAGTCCTCCTGCGTGTCGTAGCTGCCGCCGATCGACAGCGTCTGCGTCTTGCCGAGCGACGTGCCGCGGTAGAACAGGCCGACCTGCGGCGTGAAGAACGAGTACATCACCCGCCCGGTAAAGCGCAGATCGTTGGCCGCGTTGGTGCCGCGCACGCCCTGATACAAACCGCCGCGGTATTCGAGATGGTTGTCGAGGAGATAGCCGCGGGCGCGCAGCCCATAGTCGCGCCCGACCCGCTGTCCCGCCGGGGCGGACTCGACGAAGCTGTACGGACCGTAGTCCGTGGTGAGGAGCGTCGCCGCCGACTGGTTGTGGTTGTAGCTCTGCTCGAGGAGCAGCATGCCGGCGTCGAGCATGAACTTGGGCGAGAACTTGTAAGTCGCGACGAAGTCCTGGATGAACATGTCGCCCGCGTCCTTGACGCCGGCGTTGTTCGCCTTGCCCAGGTTCGGACTGTCGGTCTCCATGAACACCGACAGCTTCTCGCCGAGCGTGAAGCCCATGATCAGGCGCAGCCGGCGCATGAACAGATTGGTCGCGGTGTCGTCCGTCGCGGCGACGTCCACCATCTCACCCTGCATCTGGCCGAGGAGGCCGACCTTGAAGTTCATCTTCTCGTCCTTCGAGGACCACTGCAGTTGGGCGCTCGCCGGCGCCGTGGCGACCCCCAGGCCGGTGACGAGGAGGAGCCCCCACGCAGCGCTTCGCATCCGTGCTCTCATCGATGCTCCTTTCGGGCCGACAGATTTCACGCGGCGGTCCGTCGTCGGCCTCTTGCCGTCCGCGGGGGGCACCCAGCGGGTGCCCCGAATCTCCAGAGTTCTGCCGGAGGGAGAGCAGGGTTCGTGCCACGCGCCGAGCCCTGCAACAACGGGCGATCGGCGTTCCCGGCCTTGCTTGCTTTTGTATCGAATCGCTACAGATGACTCGAAAACAGACAGTGAGCTACAATTGCCGGCATGCCTCCCCGCCCCTTCGAGCCGGCGCAGGCGCTGGCCCTCGTCGGGCGTGCGCTCGCGCCGTGCGCCTCCCCGGCATTGGTCATCACGCGTGACGGCCGGGTGGCCGCCGCCTCCGCCGGCGCCGAACGCCTGCTCGGCGGACCGCAGACCGGCCGCGCGGTGCAGGAGATCGTCGGCCTTGGCTGGCGGGAGCTCGCGCTGGTGGCGAGCGAGGCCGAGTCCGACCTGGTCGTCGCGCTGTCCGCCCGGGCGCCCGGGCGGGCCCAGGCCGGCTGGCGGCTGCACCCGGAGCTGCTGCGCTCGCCCTCGGGCGAAGAGCTCGCAGTCGTCGCCTGGCTCGATGAACCGCTGGCGACCGCAACGGGTGGCGGAGCGATTGTCGCGAGTGGAGCGAGCGGCCGCAGAATCGGCGCCGCCACCCGGCAGCCCAGGTCCGTGGTCGACTTCTCCGATCTCTATGGCGACGACTCGCAGGTCGTGGCGACGAAGACCGCCGCTGAGCGCTTCGCACGCACCCGCCTGCCGATCCTGCTCCTCGCCGAGACCGGCACTGGCAAAGATCTCCTGGCGCGCGCCATCCACGGCGCGAGTCCGCGCCGCGAGCGGCCGTTCGTGGCGATCAACTGCGGCGCGCTGTCGCCCCACCTGCTCGAAAGCGAGCTCTTCGGCTACGCGCCCGGAGCGTTCACCGATGCGCGCCGCGAGGGCCACGACGGCAAGGTCGGCGCGGCGCGCGGCGGAACCCTCTTTCTCGACGAAGTCGCCGAGATGCCCGGCCCCCTGCAGGCACTGCTGCTGCGCGTGCTCGAGGACGGCACCTACTTCCGGGTCGGCGAGAGCGTGCCGCGGCAGGCGGACGTACGCCTGATCTGCGCTACCTGCCGCGACCTGCCCGGCATGGTCGAGGGCGGATCGTTCCGAAGAGACCTCTACTTCCGAATTGCCGGCGCCGTGCTGTCGCTGCCGCCGGTGCGCGAACGCTCCGACGTCGCGAACCTGGTGCGCCACGTCTTCACCCGCCTCGCCGCCAGCGAGATGCCGGGTTCGCCGCCGCCCCGCCTGTCGCCTTCGGCCCTCCGGCAGATCACCGCCGGGCGCTGGCCGGGCAACGTGCGGCAGATCCGCACCGCCCTGCAGTACGCGCTGGCGCTGGCCGAGGGCGACGAGATCCGCCCCGAGCACCTGCCGAAGCTCGACCACGCCCGGGCACCGCAGCCGGGGCCGGGCGCCCCCGACCGCAGATCGGCCGACGCGGCGCCGAGCGCCGCGCCCGGCGGCCCCCAGCGCCTCTCCGAGATCGAGCACGAGCTGGTGGCCCGAGCGATGGACGATGCCGGCGGCAATCTCTCGCTCGCCGCCCGGCGGCTCGGCATCGCGCGGTCGACGCTCTACCGGCACCTGGGCCATGACCGCCGTCTCCCGGAGCCGCGGGAACTGCGGAAGAGGCGCGAGCCGGACACCACGGCTCCCACGCGTCGGCGTTAAGATCCCGACCCAGCGAGCCTCGAACTTGGGTGAACCGGTCCCAGATCTCTCGGCCAGACCGCCCTCCACGGACGGCGAGCGGCGGCGCGAGTCCGCGCGGAGCACACGACTCATCGCCGTCTTCCTCTTGGGCTGCGCCGGCTTCGTCGGGCCGCTCCTGCGCGCCACCTCGCACGAGGCGCCCGTGGGCTTCTGGCCGCTGCCGTTCGTCTTTCTCTTCGCTTTCTGGCTCCTGCTGATCGTGCTCATCGCACTGGCGCTGCGTTCGCGCCCTGGAGAGTAGAGACCTTTGCCCGCCGCCAGCACGCTGATCGCGATCGCGCTCGCCTACCTGGGCCTCCTCTTCCTCATCGCCGCGGTCGGCGACGCCCGCGCCGCGGCGGGACGCAGCCCGCTCGCCAACCCCTGGGTCTATTCCCTCTCGCTCGCGGTCTATTGCACCGCCTGGACTTTTTACGGCAGCGTCGGGCGGGCGGCGAGCGACGGCTACGGCTTCCTGCCGGTCTATCTCGGTCCGACCCTCGGCGCCGCGCTCGGTTGGGTCGTCTACAGAAAGATCGTGCGCATCGCGAAGAACGAGCGCCTGATCTCGATCGCCGACTTCGTCGCTTCGCGCTACGGCAAGAGCACCGGGCTCGGAGCCCTGACCGCCATCGTGCTCGTCGTCGGAACAGTCCCTTATATCGCCCTGCAATTGAAGGCGGTCTCCTCCTCCTTCCTCACCCTCTGGCACAGCACGCACCTCGAACAGCTCGCCGCCGACCGCGTCTCGCTCGCCTGCGCGGGCGTCCTGGCTCTCTTCGCCATCCTCTTCGGCACGCGGTCGGTCGATCTCACCGAGCAGCATGCCGGACTCGTCCTCGCGATCGCCTTCGAATCGCTCGTCAAGCTGGTCGCCTTCCTGGCGGTCGGCATCTTCGTGGTCTGGGGACTCTTCGACGGCCTGGGCGACATCTTCACCCGCGCCGCCGCCCAACCCGAGCTCGCGGCGATGCTGACGCGCAGCGAGGCCAGCGACGGCGACTGGGTCTGGATGACCCTGCTGTCGCTCCTCGCCTTCTGGTTTCTGCCCCGCCAGTTCCAGGTCGCCGTGGTCGAGAACGTCGACGAGCGCCATCTGCGGACATCCTCCTGGCTGCTGCCGCTCTATCTGCTGGTGATCAACGTTTTCGTGCTGCCGATCGCCCTCGCCGGCCGGCTGACGCTGGGCGCTTCCGGGGCCTCCGCGGACGGCTACGTTCTCGCGCTGCCGATCTTTGCCGGACAGGAGGGGCTCGCGGTGCTGGTCTTCATCGGCGGCCTGTCGGCGGCCACCGGCATGATCATCGTCGAGAGCCTGGCGCTCTCGAACATGGTCGCGAACGATCTCGTCCTGCCGCTTCTCCTGCGCCGTAAGGGCCCGTCGGAGGACTTTCGCTTTCCGCTCCTCGTCAGCCGGCGCCTGGCGATCGCCGGAGTCGTGCTGCTCGGCCATCTCTATGCGGTCTCGGCGACGACCGGCGCCTCGCTGGTGACCATCGGCCTGATCTCCTTCGCGGCGGTGGCGCAGCTCGCTCCGGCGACCCTCGGCGGGCTCTACTGGACCGGCGCAACCCGGCACGGCGCGCTGGCGGGAATCGTCGGCGGAGCCGTCCTCTGGGGCTATACGCTGCCTCTGCCGACGCTCGCCGGCGGCCAACTGTTCGGGACGAACTTCCTCGCCGAGGGCCCGTTGGGAATCGCCTTCCTGCGCCCCCAGGCGCTCTTCGGACTGACCGGGATGGACCCGCTCTCGCACTCGCTGCTGTGGAGCCTGCTGGTCAATCTCCTGCTCTACGTCGGGGTCTCCTCCCTGGGCAAGCCCAGCGCAGTCGAGCGCCGCCAGGCCCAGCGCTTCGTCGGGGCGTTCCGGCGCGAAGCCGGAACCGACTCGTCGCCCTGGGCGGCGGAGACTCCGGTCGCGGCGGTGCGCGGCCTGCTCGGCAGATTCATCGGCGAAGAGCGCGCCGACCGGGCGCTCGCGGCGCGCGCGGAGGAGCTCGGAGCGGACATCACCCGCGACGACACGGTGGCCGACCCGGAGCTGCTCGCCTACGCCGAAAAGCTCCTCGCCGGCACGACCGGCGCCGCGTCGGCGCGCGTCGCCCTGGCGTCGGTGGCCAGCGAGCACACGCTCGGGGTCGGTGAGGTCGTGGAGCTCCTCGACGAGACTTCACGCGTCCTCGCAGCCAGTCGCGAGCTCGAGGAGAAGTCCCGTCAGCTCGAGGCGGCGTCGGCGGAGCTCCGCCAGGTGAACGACCGCCTGCAGGAGCTCGATCGCCGCAAGGACGAGTTCCTGTCGACGATGGCCCACGAGCTGCGCACTCCGCTCACGGCGATTCGCGCCTTCGCCGAGATCCTGCACGACAATCCCGACCTCGGTCTGGACCAGCGCAACGAGTTCCTCGGCATCATCGCGCGCGAGAACGAGCGCCTCACCCGCCTCATCCAGGGCCTGCTCGATCTCGCGAAGCTCGAGGCGGAGGGCGTCTACGAGGGCACCGGAACCGTGCAGCTCGCCGACGTCGTGCGCGACGCGGCGGAGTCGATGGGTCAGCTCGCGCATTCGCGCGGCGCCCTTCTCGAGCTCGAGCTCGCCTCGCCCCTGCCGCGCGTCGCCGGCGACGGCGATCGGCTGGTCCAGGTCGTGATCAACCTGGTGTCGAACGCGCTGCGTCACGCCGCGACCGAGGCCGGCAGGGTCGTCGTGAGTCTCGATCGCCGCGATGGCGCGGTGCGCCTCGCGGTGGCCGACAACGGCCCGGGCATACCAGCGAACTTTCGCGAGGCGGTCTTCGAGCGCTTTCGCCAGGTGCCGCGCGGCAACGCCGACCGTCGGCAGGGCGCCGGTCTCGGGCTCGCCATCTCGCGCAAGATCGTCGAGCAGCACGGCGGCCGGGTCTGGGCCGAGAGCTCGACCTTGGGCGGCGCCCGATTCGTCGTCGAGCTGCCTGCAGCACTCGATCCCCCGGACCACTCCGGGCGTCCGGAGACATCGCTGCCCCGCCATTTCGAACCAGGAGGTGCCCCATGACTCGACGGCCGCGGGTCCTGATCGTGGACGACGAACCCAACATCGTTCTTTCGCTGCAGTTTCTGCTCTCCCGTGAAGGCTACGAGATCGACATCGCGCGCGACGGCGAAGCCGCCCTCGAGATCGCAGCGCGTACTCCCCCCGATCTCGTCGTGCTCGACCTCATGCTCCCGGGCCTCGACGGCTACGAGGTCTGCCGTCGCCTGCGCGCCTCTCCGGCCACCGCCGCCACCAGGATCGTGGTGGTCACCGCCAGAGCCCGGGAGGCGGAGCGGGTGCGGGGCCTCGAAGAGGGCGCCGACGCCTACGTCACCAAGCCGTTCTCGACGCGCGACCTGATTGCCACGGTCGGACGCTTTCTGGGCCGGGCGCCCTCGTGAGCCGGCAGGCGGGAAAGGGACCGGGCCCGCAGCCGCTCGCTCGCCGCAAGCCGTCTGCGCCAGCGGAGCCAGCCGAGCGGGCCGCGCCGGGTACGCCGGCGGGCGCGGGGGCAGCAGCCGCGCCGCTGTCGCGAACCGGCGCCGCGGAGCTCGAACCGGGCCTGCGCGAGCTGCGCTCGTCGATCGCCAACCTGCGCGCGGCCGCCGAGGCGCTGGGCGCCAGCGCCGGCTCGGGTGGCACGCGCACCGGCGGCACCGGGCGCGCCGGGGCCGACCAAGCGCTCCTCTCCGCGGTCATCGAGGAGGCCGAACGCGCCAGCCGGGCGGTCGACCGGCTCACCGCGATCCTCAGCGGACCCGGCGCGATGCCGACGGAGACGGGCGGGGCCGCGACCGTTTCCGTCGCGCGCCTGACCGCCGAGATCGCCCGGCGCGCCGGAGCGGAGCTCGACCTCGACGTGCATCTCGACGGGCCGATCGACGGGGATCTGAGCGTCGCGCCCGCTTTCGCCGTTTCGATCCTGGGAGCGCTCGGCCGTCTGCGCCGTGACTTCAGCGTCTCCGAGGTCGAGCTTCAGGCGCGCCGGCACTCCGACCTGCTGAGCATCGAGATCGCCTTTGCAGCACGTGAACCGGAAGGCTCCCGGCTGCGCGAACAGCACGGTCTGGTGCTTGCCGGTGGACTGCGCGGCGAGCCGGCGCTCGGCGCCGCGGCGCGGGCCGCCGGCGGCGAGGCCTGGCTCTCGATCCGGCGCGGCGAAGCGACCTTCACGCTGCGCCTCCTGCTGCCGCTCGGCCCGGCGGCCTGAGCCGGTCCGCGAGCGCCGGCCGGAAACCGTTTGCCGCCGTTCCCGTAGAGTGACACCATGCCCCTTCTTCCCAAGACTCTAGCCGCCCTCGGCCCGGCCTTTCTCGTCACCGCCACGCTGTGGAGCACCCAGGCAGCGCCTCCGCCCGCTCCGTCGACTTCCGCCGCTGCGGCGTCTGCGAAAGCCGCTGCTGCGCCCTCGACACCGGCGCCGATGACAGCGACGTCGCCGCAGGGCGCCGCTTCCGTCGCTGCGCCCGAGGCCGACCTCGCCGGCGCCATGCAGGCGTTCGCGGCCGGCATCGATGCCAAGGACCGCAAGGACTTCGCGGCCTTCCGCGCCGGCATGGAGCGCGCGGTCGAGCTGCTGCCCGACCCGGCGCGACTGCTCTACCGGCTCGCCGTGTCCCGGCTCCTGGCCGGGGACGCGCCCGGGGCGGTGGCGGCCTACGCCCGTCAGGTCGACGCCGGGGTCTTCCGCGATCCGCGCCAGGACCCCGACCTCGCCGCGCTCCTTCCCGACCCCGGCTTCCAGCAGGCGCTGGCGCGACTCGACGCGCTGAAGAGCCCGATCGCGGCCTCGTCGCCGGCCTTCGAGTTGCCGGAGCGCGATCTCATCGAGGGCATCGCGCACGATCCGCAGAGCGGCGCGTTCTTCCTGTCGAGCGTCGTGCAGAGGAAGGTCGTCCGGCGGACGAAGGACGGCAAGGTCTCCGACTTCGTGCCGAGCGGCGCTCACGGCCTGCTCTCGGCACTGGGGCTGGCGGTCGACGCCAGGCATCGCCGGCTCTGGGTGCTCTCGGCGGGGATCCCGCAGACCCGCGACCTCAAGGTCACCGACCGCAAGAAGAGCGCTCTGCTCGCCTTCGATCTCGATAGCGGCGCCTGGCAGCGCACGGTGGACGCGCCGCCCGGTGACCGTTCCTGGAACGATCTCGAGCTCGCCGACGACGGCAGCGTCTTCGTCTCCGACCCGGCGGCCAAGGCGCTGCTGCGCATCAAGCCGGACGGCGGCATCCTGACGCTCCTCGAAAGCGAAGAGCACCTGGGCTCGCCGGGGGGCCTCGCGCTCTCGGCCGACGGCCGCCTGCTCTACGTCGCCGACTGGACGAACGGTCTCGGCGTGCTCGACCTCCAGGCGACGGAAACGGGGAGCACGGGCGCAGCGCGCTGGCGCTGGATGCGGCCGCCGCCGAATTCGACGGTGCTCGGAATCGACGGCCTGCGCCGCCACGGCAACCGCCTGATCGCCATCCAGAACGGCATCAACCCGCCGCGCATCCTGAGCCTCGAGCTCGCGAGCGACGGCCGCTCCCTCGTCGCCGCGAAGACTCTCGAGCGCAACCTCCCGGAGTGGGACGAACCGACCCTCGGCGTCCTCGCCGACGGCGCCTTCTGGTACATCGCGAACAGCCACTGGCCCAGCTTCCCCGGCGACGACAGCGCCCCCACCGACGTCACGAAACTCTCGCCGACGTCGGTACGGCGGCTACCTCTCGACTAGTCGACTGGGGCGGCGGAGCGGCCGGGGCGGGTGAACCGCCCCGGCGCCGGCGCGCGCCTACTGCCCACCGAGGATGAGCGGCAGGCCGTCTTTGCCGGCGCCGATGACGACGACCTTGGCGTTCTGGCTGCGGGCGATCTCCATCGTCGCTTCGATCCCCTTCCACTTGAGGAGCTGGTCGGAGATGCCGGCCGAGACGATGGTCTGGAAGTCGGCGACGCCCTGGGCCTCGATGCGCTTGCGGTCGGCCTCCTGGCGCTCCTTCATGAGGACGAACTCCATGCGCTGGCTCTCCTGCTCCGCGGAGAGCTTCTGCTCGATCGAGGCCGAGAGACCGGAGGGCAGGCCGACTTTGCGCAGCGGCGTGTTTTCGACCGTGATGCCGCGCGGCTCGACGAGCTTGCGGAGCTCCTCCGCGAGGAGGCCCGCGAGATGCTCGCGCTCCGAGGTGTAGAGGGCCTTCGCCTCGTACGAGGCGGTGACGCCGCGGGCCACCGAGCGGAACTGCGGCTCGAGGAGGATCTCGACGTAGCTCGTGCCGACCGTGCGGTAGACCTCGGGCGCCTTCTCCGGGTCGAGGTGGAAGAGGGCCGAGACCTCGAGCTGCATCGCCAGCCCCTCCTTCGACGGCACCTCCATCTGCTCCTTGATCTCCTGCGTCTTGATCGACATCGGGATGACGCGGGCCAGCGGGTTTACGATGTGGATTCCCGACTTCAGGCTCTCGGAGCGGACGACGCCGAACAGATCGATGACCCCGACATGGCCGGCCGGGATCACTCGTATCAGCTGGGTGATCGATGCGAGGAGCGCAATGGCGCCGACGACCGTGAGGAATTTGCGCGATGCCGCCATGGCGGCGGCGCGCATCGGATCGTCGGTGCCGCCCGACATCTGGCGGGCGGCGAAGAAGGCGACGACAGCGATACCGAGGGCGAGCAGAAAGAGCATGGACGACTCCTTTCGGGAGGGGGCGCCTGCGCTGTACGGCCGCGGACGATCCGAGAGACTAACACCCGCGGTCGCCGGCGGGTGGGTCGCGGGCTACCGGCCGAGGATCTCCGCCAGGATCGCGACGCCGGCGAGCGCCCGCTCGGGTGGGACGGCGGTGTAGCAGAGCCGCACGTGGGTCGGATAGGGCCCGAAGCTCGGGCCCGGCGCGATCAGCAGGCCGCGCTCGACGCAGGCCTCGAGGAGCGGCGCGAGGCCGCGCTCGTCCAGGTGGGCGGCGACGTCGAAGAAGAGAAACGTGCTGCCCTCGGGCGTCGGCACACGGAGCAGCGCCGCCGCGGCGCGGGCGGTCGCCTCGTAACCCGCGCAGGCCGAAGCCGCCCAGGCGTCCCCGCGGCCGTCGAGCGCCCGCACCGCGGCGAGCTGCGCCGCCGTCGGCGTCGAGTAGAAGGTGTGCGTCGCCACTTTGCGGAGCTCCGCCATGACCGCCGCCGGGCCGACCATGTAGCCGCAGCGGTTGCCCGCCATGCCGTAGCACTTGGAAAAGGTCTGCGCGAGGAAGGTCCGCTCCGGCGCGAGCGGCAGCGCGCGGGTGTGCTCGCCCTGGAAGAGGAACGGCTCATAGACCTCGTCCGAGAGGATCCAGAGGTCGCGGGCGCGTGCCCACTCGACCATCGCCTCGACCCAGGCGCGCGGCAGGATCCGGCCGCTCGGGTTGTTCGGCGTCGAGAAGTAGAGCGCGGCGGTGCGGCCGGTCCGCCGGGCTTCGAGCTTCGCCACGAGACTCGCGGCGGTGTCGGAGCCGGGAGATTCAGGGGCGGCGCCGCCGAAGTCGACCGGCACCGCCACCGGCGCGCCGTGGAACGAGCGCACGATGCCCTCGATCAGCGGCCAGTAGGGGGCGAGGATCAGCACCTCGTCGCCGGGCTCGAGGATCGCCCCGGCCACCGCCCCGAGACCGCCGGTCGCCCCGGCCGCAACGAGGATGTTCTCGCGTTCCAGGGGCAGCCCGGTCTTCCGGCGCTCGCGCTCGACCAGCGCGTCGAGCAGCGCCGGCAGACCGTGAACCGGCGCGTAGCGGTGCATGCCCGGAAACTCGGCGACCCGGAGATCCTCCATCCGGCAGCCCTCGGGCGGCTCCAGAAAGGTGTCGCCAACGTGCAGCGGATAGGTCTCGCCGGCGAACCGGTCGAGACGGTGCGCGAGGCCCGAGTAGACCGAGGGCGGGATGGCAGCCAGGTGTTTCGCGGCGTGGGGAAAGCGCGGCATCTCGGATCTCCTGCGGGCGGGCTCCGCTCCTCCGGGGAGAGGGACCGCCGCCCGCGAACTCTACGCCAAGCCACGAGTTGGCCTAGAATGAGACTCATGCCCGAGCGCCTGCGGCGTGGTTTCGCGCGAGCCCTCTCCGCCCTCCGGATTTCCGTCCGGACGGCGGCCCCGCTCTTCGCGCTGGGCGCGATGGGCGCCCTGGGCACCCTCTGGATGCTGGCCGGGCTCGGTGCGGTCCGCCCGGCGGCGGCCTGGGCCGGCGAGCCGGTCGTCGCGGACGAGCGCCCCGCGACGGCCCCCGCCCTCGAGGAAGAGGAGGCGGACGAGATCGCTCCCGAGGTGCTGGAGCTCTCCAGCCGCTACCGCGGCGTCTTCTGGACGCTCGCCTCGGGCGACCGCTCTGCAGCGCTCCAACGCGCTGCCGCGCTCGAGATGCAGGCGCTCGCCGCCCATCCCCGTGAAGCGATGGAGTGGCTCACGCAGGCCGACGGCCGGGAGCTCGGCACCCTCCTCACCGAGCAGCCCGACTGCGCACTGCCGCTGGCGCTCTTCTACCAGCAGCTGGTCGTCGACCACGCCACCCACCAACGGTACGGCCTCACCCAGCGCGCGCTGCGCGTCACCGACGGAATCCTCGAGCGGATGGCCGTCGGTGCGGGCACGGAAGGCGAGCGCCGCCTCGCCGCGGACGCCTACTCCGGCTTCGCCGCCGACCTTCTCACCGTGCCCGCACCGGCACGCGCCGCGGAAGTGCTCGGCCGCGGCCTGCCGTACGCGCCGGATGACGCCGACATCAATATTGCGCTCGCCATTCTCCTGCTTCGCGACCGCCGTCCGCAGGACGCCGAAGAGCGCCTCGACCATGTCCTGCGCACCCAACCCGAGCATCGCGAAGCGCGTCTGCGCCGCGCCTTGATGCGCAACAGCGCTTCCGCCGACGGCCGGGCGGGTCGCGAGCTCGAGAAGCTCGCGACTGCGGGCGAGAACGACTGGATCGCGCTCGTCGCCGCGCAGGAGCGCGTCCGCCGCCTGCTCGCCACTGGCGACTACGGCAAGTCGATCGAGTTCCTGAACCGCGTCCTCGAGCGCTTCCCCACCGACTCCTCGCTGCGCACGGCGCTCGCCTTCGCCGCGGCGCGCTCGGGCCGGCGCGCGGAGGCCTTCCTCGCCTCGCAGGCGGCGCTGGCGGCAAAGGCGCCGGCAGGCGAGGGCGCGCGCCGCCGCTTCTCCGAGCTTCCCACGCGACTGCTGCTGCCGCAGGCGGCGCGCGCCGAAGCGGCGGCCGAAGCCCGCATCCCCAGTCTCGCCGCGGCGCTTTCCGGCACCGCTCCGAAGCTGCCCGCCACTCCGGCGGCGCCCGCAGCGGCCAGCCCGGCAGCCGCAGGACTCTCCCGTTGAGCCCGAGACGTTCGAGCCGCCGGCTGCGCCGCGTTCGCCAGGCGGTGCCCGGCCTCGTGCGGCTGGCGAGAATCCCGCTCCTCACCCTGCTGCTCCTCGGCATGCTCGCACCCGCAGCCGCGGTCGGCCAGGCGCCGCCGGCGCTCGCCATCGTCTCGCCCGTGGCAGGGGTGCCGGCCTTCGGCGCGATCGAGGTCGTGGTCGAGCCGAGCGGAATCTCGCCCCGGCGCATGGAGTTCTGGTTCAACGGCATCAAGGCCGGAGAGCTCACCCGGCCGCCCTGGAAGCTGACCATCGACACCGGCGAAGAGAACATCGAGCGCCGGTTCCGGGTGGTGGCGACCGCAGCAGGCGGCCAGCGCGTGGAGATGGAGGCGATGCTGCCGGAGATCCACGTCGACGACGAGCTCGATCTTCCCTTGCAGCAGCTCTACATCACGGCGACGAGCGCCGGCGCCACGGTGGACGATCTGCCGCGCGACGGCTTCAAGGTCTTCGACTCCGGTCGGCGCCAGCAGCTCGTCACCTTCGAGCACGGCGACGTGCCGCTCACCGCGGTGCTGCTCATCGACTCCTCGCTCAGCATGGCCGGTGCGCCGCTGCGGGCGGCGCTCGCCGGTGCCCATTCCTTCGCCTCCGGCATGGCCGAGCTCGACGAAGCGATGCTGTTGCTGTTCGCGGATCGGGTCGCCGCCCACACGGCGTGGAGCGACGATCCCGACGAGCTCCTTTCGGGTCTCGAGGGCGTCGAGGCGCGTGGCGGCTCGGCCGTCAACGACCATCTGTTCCTCGCCCTCCAGCTGCTCGAGAAGCGCCAGGGACGCCGGGTGGTCATCCTGCTCTCGGACGGCGTCGACGTCGAAAGCCTCCTGCATGCGGCCGAGGTGCACGAGATCGCCGTCCGCAGCCAGGCGCTCGTCTACTGGATCCGCGCCTCGGCCGAGCCGTTCGACCTCCTCGTCCGCTCCGCCTGGCGCAACGTCGTCGAGCACTCGACCGAGATCCGCCAGCTCGACGCGACGGTCGCCGCCAGCGGCGGCCGCCGCATCGACATCCAGCGATTCGAGGACGCCGCCGACGCCTTCCAGCAGATCCTCACCGAGCTGCGCGAGCAGTATGTCCTCGGGTTCTATCCCGATCGCGTGCGGCACAACGGTACCTGGCACCCCCTGCGCATCGAGGTCGACGCCAAGGGCGTCGAGCTGCGCACGCGCGACGGGTATTTCGACGACTGATGACCGAGCCCGCGCCGACGACCCGAGCGACCGGCACCACTGGATCCACTGAAGCTGGCACGATCGACCCGCGGCGGATGAACATTCTCGGGGTCGTCCTCTTTCTCTTCATCCCGGTCGTGCTCTTCCTCTTCGTCGCCCACCCGGCACCGGTCGCCGGCAGCGTCGGCGCGGGACTCCTGCTCATGGCGGGCCATCGCTTTCTGGCGCGGCCCTACATGCTGGCGGCGCGGCCGCACAAGTGCATCTGGTGCAATGGAGTGTTCGCCGTGCGATCCGGCGCCGAGAACGCACCGCGGCGGGCGGTCGAGCTCGCCCAGGGCGGTCCGGTGCCGCCGCTCGAGCTCCTCGCCTGCGCGGCGCATGTCGAACCGACGCGGCGGTTCTTTGCGTTCGTCGATCGCCTTCGCCAGCCGCTGCGGGTGGGCATCGGCCTGCCGTTGGGCCTGCTCCTCGGCGCGCTCGTCGCGTTCTCCGCCGGAGTGGGCGACTGGACCGAGCCGGCGACGGCGCTCTTCCGCCTGTCGGTCGGCCTGACCGTGAACCTGGCCGCCCTCGGCCCCTGGCTCGGTGCGCCGCGCGAGCAGAGCCGCCCGGCCTTTCCGGTCCACAACTTCTACCTGCTCGGGATCCGCGCCATTCTCTGGATCTTCCGCCTGGTCGGGATCTGGTGGATCGCGGCCGGCGGACTCTACTGGCTGAAGGCTGCCGGCCTGCTGCAGTAGCGCCTCGCGGTCGAGGCCCGTCCTCGAGGCGCTGCGATCGGACCGGGAGTCCGCGCACGAGGACTCGATCCCCGTCTACTCCACGACGACCGTCACCGCCCGCGACCGCGCGGCGGTGAACGGGATGCGCGCCTGGAAAGTGTGCTCGCCGGCGACCAGCGGCCAGCGCAGATCGAACGGTGGCTCGACCGTGTGAAACGGCCGGCCATCGACGTACCAGACGAGCTGATCCACTCGGGGTTCGACGACGGCGGCGAGCGCGAGCGTGTTTTGCGAAGGCGGCGTCTCGGGGTCGAGCAGCAGGCGGAGTCCGTTCTCGGGAGAGGTGATCTCGATCGTCGGGAGGGCTGCGGTGGCTTTCCAGGGGACACCCTGAAGGGTGTCCCCGACCGAACTGAAGATGTCCCCTTCCGAAGTCGGATAGACGGCGGCCGCCGAGGCAGCGAGCCAACGCGCGTAGCGCGGCGCCAGGTCGACGTACGTTCGGACGTCGACGAACTGAGCCGGAGTCGCGGCCGTCGCGATGCGGTCGCTCCGCCGGTCGACGGCGACCCGGCGGTGCACGGTGCACTCCCCGAGCCCGGCGAGCTCGCCGGCTTCGGGCGGCAGCCACTCGAGCACGACGCGATCGCAGGCGACGGTCGCCCGCTGGCCCGAGAGGGCGCAGAGCTTCAGGCTGCGATAGCCCCGCGGTTCGGGAAACTCGAGTCCCTCGAGCCCGTCCCTGCTCTCGCCGTGCAGGCGAAGGACGACCGACTGCGCGAGCCGGGCGGCGATCCGGTAGCCGGAGAGCGCGGTCATCGGGCGCTCGTCCGGGTGGCCGACCCAGACCCCGACGAGATAGCGCTTCGACCAGGCCACCGTCCAGGCGTCGCGATAGCGCGAGGAGGTTCCCGTCTTTACCGCCACCGCGAACGGATACTCGGAGAAGCCCATGCGCGGAAAGGTCGGCAGGCGCGCCTGCGGATCGGCGAGAAAGAGCGTGACGAGGCGGGCGGTCGACTCGGAGAGGAGACGTCTGCCGGAAGAGGCGCTGCTGGAGGGGACACCCTGAAGGGTGTCCCCTGGTTGACGAAGGGTGTCCCCTCGAGCCTCCGGGCCCGAATTCTCGTACCACCGCAGCTCGTGCAGCGTACCGTCGCCGGCGATCGTCGTGTAGGCGGTGACGAGCCGTTCCAGCGTTACCGGCAGCGAGCCGATGGCCAGGCCGAGGCCATAGCGCTTCGCAGGTCTCGCATGGTCGTGCAGTCCGAGGTCGGCGAGGAAGGCGTAGCCCTCGTCGAGCCCGAGGCGGGCGAGGAGCGCCACCGCCGGAACGTTGCGCGAGTTCGCGAGGGCGACGCGCGGCAGCATCGGCCCGAGGAAACGCGCGTCCGAGTTCAGGATTCCGGAGGGCCCGGGCTCGAGATCGTCGAGGACAGAGGCCGGCGTGATCGTGCCGCGCTCGAGTGCCTGCGCGAACAGGAACGGCTTGAGCGTGCTGCCGGAACTGCGCGGGAGGCGCAGGTAGTCGATCGCTCCAGCCCGTTCGGCGTCGAAGTAGCCGGTGGAAGAGACCGCCGCCACGACCTCCCAGCTTCGCCGGTCGACGACCAGCACGGCGGCGTTGCCGGCACCGCGGTCGGAGGCGTCGCGCACCGCGCGCCAGGCGAGCCCCTCGACTTCGCGCTGCAGGTCGAGATCGAGCGTCGAAGTGACGAGCGGCCGCACCCGGCGAAGCTCCGCCGGCACGAGCGTGTCGTAGCGCAGCAGCGCGTGCAGGGCGGCTTCGGCGCGCTCGCCCTTCCAGGGCAAGGCGAGATGGTCGATCTCGGCGGAAGCCGCCGCGAGGTCGACCGGCGGGATCGTGCCGCGGGCGCCCAGCCGCGCGAGAATCTCGCGTCCGCGGCGGATCGCGCGGAGCCGTCCGGCGGGAGCGTACGGATCCATCCGCGACGGCGACTGCGGAATGGCCGCGAGAAAGGCGATCTCGGCCCAGGACAGATCTTCGACCGGCTTGTCGAGGTAGCGCCGCGCCGCGTAGGCGATGCCATGAATGCGATGGCCGTACGGCACGATGCGCAGGTAGTGGCGCAGGACGCCCTCCCGGCCGTAGCGCGCGGTGGCGATCCAGGCGGTCGCCGCCTCGAGCGCCTTCCTCCAGTAGCCGCGCTCGCCCGGACTCTGCAGCCGGGCGACCTGCATGGCGAGCGTCGAAGCGCCGGAGACCCGCTCGTCGCTCGTCAGGTTCTGCTTCAGGGCGCGCGCCACCGCGATCGGATCGACGCCGGGATGCAGCCAGAACCGCCGGTCCTCGATCGCCAGCGTCGCCGCAACGACGCGCTCCGGGAGCTCCCCCACCTCCCAGAAGCCGAGCCGCTCGTCGAGCGGACCCCGGCGATCACCGCGATCCGGCAGTTCGCCGACGAACCGCCCCGCCCGATCGCGCACCAGGAGCGTCGGCTCCGGCGCGGTGAGCGTCGAACGCCAGAAGGCGATCGCCACGAACGCGGTCCAGCCGAGAACCAGCGGCGACAGCAGCAGCCACCAGCGTCTGTGGGATCGGAGAAACGCGCGCACCACAATCATCCTAGCGTTTCAGAGCAGGCCGCTCCCGGAAAGAAGCTCCAGCAACGCAGGCGACGGGCCGGGGGCCGGGAAAGGTCTCGGCGCGCAGTGGCGGGGGGCCCCGCCCTCCAGAAGAAAGATGAGAACATCCGGGGTCCCGACCGAGCACCGAGACCTTTCCCGGACCCCGGACCGGCGCCGGCCGGCCGTCAGAGGAGGCCTGTGGGAGACTTCCGGAAACGGGAGAGACCACTGTGAGCCTCGCATCGCCCCAAGCAGGACTCTGGTTCTGGCTGCCGATCGCCCTCGTCGTCGCCGGCAACATCGCCTACCACGTCGGCCTCAAGGGGATGCCGTCCGGAATCCACCCGCTCTCGCCGCTGGTCGTGCTCTTTGCGACCTCGGCCGTCGCGACGCTCGTCTTCCGGCTGGCGACCGATCGCGGCGCCTCACTGCGCGAGGAGATTGCGCTCGCCGGCTGGCGGCCTTACGTGGTCGGGATCGCGATCGTCGCCATCGAGCTCGGCTTCCTGCTCGCCTATCGCGCCGGCTGGAAGATCTCGACCGCCGTCGTCACCGCCAACATCCTGGTCGCGATCGCTCTCCTCGCGGTCGGCGCCCTCGCCTTCCGCGAGCCGGTGACCCTCTCCCGCCTCGCCGGCATCGTCACCTGCCTCGCCGGCCTCTGGCTCGTCGCGAGAGGCTAGGGGACGGCCGACGACCAGCGGCAGGTCGAGCCGCCATCGAAGTCGTCGGCAAAGCGGCGGGTCCGGTAGCCCAGGTAGGCGCGGTCAATCTTGGCAGTGAACGGATTGCTCGGACTCGGATCGATGGAGACCGCGATGAAGCGCACCGACTGGAAGTCCGTCGGCGTCGACATGAAGAGTCCACCCTCGCCCGTAGACCAGCCGGCGCTCGCCGGAAAGGTAATGGCGCCGCTACTGTCCGTCCAATCGCCGCTGCAATTGGCGGTCGTGTACTGAAGGAGGTAGAGCGTCAGGGGGTTCGGGGACTTGTAGGTCACCTCGAGAACCACCTCGTCCCCCTCGCTGACCGTCAGGCACTCGGGAGCGAAGGCCCCGACCACCGAGGCCTCCCCCGGCGTCGACGTCATGGAAAGGCTGCCGGACTGTGGGCAGGCGTTGGCGTCGTCCGGATCCCAGTCGTTGGTCTGCCCCACACCGGTACCCCAATCCTCGACGTTGACGTCGAACTCCGGATTGAAGACGAGAGCGTTCTGCGCCGCGGCGCTCCAGGCGAGGCCGGCGAGGAGCGTGCAGGCGAGTCCGAGTGGCGAGCGCGCCGTCCTGCGAAAAGCGAAACGGGGAGTGTCCATGCCTACTACGCGCAAAGCGCAGTGCGCGGGGCTCATCGCGGGTCGCCCGCCCGACTGCACTGCGACCTCAGGCGGCGCGCTTCACCATGGCCCAGTGAATCGTCGCCAGAGCGGCGACGGCGGCGAGGAGCAGAACGTCACCCGACCCCATGCGCGACATGAGCAGCAGGCAGAAGGCGATGCCCAGCAGAGGAAAGATCGGTCCACCCGGGAGCGTGAAACGGGATTCGTTCGGGCGAAGGCGGCGCAGCACAAGCAGCGCGATGCACGTGCTGCCGTAGACGAAGAGACGTGACACCGCCGAGAGCGTGGCGCTCCATTCGAAGCTGCCGTAGACCGCGAGCACGAGCACCAGGAATCCGAAGCTCAGGATCGCGACATAGGGCGTCCGGAAGGCAGGGTGGATGCGCCCGAAGACCTCCGGCAGGTCGCGGTGCTCGGCGAGCGCGAAACCGAGCCGCGGCGCATTGAGGAAGTTGGCGCCGAGGAGGCCCGCAATCGAGATCACCGCCCCCGCCGCGAGCAGGGCTCCACCCCAGGGGCCGAGGATCACCCGGGCGGCGTCCACGAGCGCCCTCGGGCTCGCCGCCGGATCGGCGAGTGTCGCATCGACCACCAGCTGCACGGCGGTGTAGAGCAGCGCGAGGAAGCCCATCGCAGAGAGCAGCGCGAACGGCGCATCGCGACGGGGATTCCGCGCTTCGCCCATCGCCATCATCGCGCCATCGTAGCCCCCGTAGGCGAAGCAGATCAGGAGGCTCGCCTGCAACCAGTCGCCGGCGGTCGCCGGTGGGCGCGAGGCAGCTGCAGCGAGGCCCGGCGCCGCATGGGTCAGGGCGAAGAGTCCGCCGGCGCCGACGAAGAGGCCGATGGGCACGAGCTTCGCGACGGTGAAGAAGTTGTTCCAGCGCGCGCCGCTTTCCACACCGCGGTAGTTGACCAGCGCCAGCCCGCCGATGAGGAGCACGAGGAGGGCAATCCGCGCGCTCTCGCGCTCCGCCGCCGGCAGGAACTCGGCGAGATTCACCGTAAAGAGGTTTGCCCCCGCAGAGGCAGCGGTCACCCGGGTGAGGAGAGCGAGCCAGCCGACCAGGATCGCGAACAGTCGCGGCAGGCTCTCGCGCGCATAGAGGTAGGCGCCGCCGGCGGTGTCGAAGCGCGAGGCGACCTCGGCGAAACAGAGCATGACGAGGCCGTTGCCCGCCGCGCCGAGGATCCAGGCCCACGGAGCGGCCGGCCCGACCAGCCGCGACACCGTCGCCGGCAATCCGAAGATGCCGCTGCCGATGACGGCGTTGACCACCAGCGCCGCGAGCGTCCACCGCCCCATGGTGCGGACGAGCGTGACGCCCGCCGCAGCGGACGCAGGGGCGGAACCTTCGGTGCTGGGCACGGCGGCGAGACTAGCAGTCCGGAATCGCGCTCCGGATGCCGGTTCGGATTCCAATCCGCCTGCCGGGCCGGCTGCCGATCCGGCTCCCGATCAAGGCACCGCCGAGCTCCATCGCCCGGCCGAACCGTTCTCGAAGCCGTCCCAGAAGACGGTTACGACGTTCGCGAAGCAGTAGATCCGGCGCGTGTTGTTGCAGGTGTTGAGCAAGCCCTCGATCCAGCGATGCGAACGCGCGTAGCTTTGACTTCCGAAGGTCCCCTTGAAAGGCGCCACGTTCGTCGTCCAGCCGTCGCAGTGGTCGAGGGTCGCGGTGCCGTCGGCGAAGGTGCCGGTCTGCACTCCCATCGGGATGACGGCATGGCTGCCGTGCTCGTCGACATGGAGGCTGTTCGTCGCGAAGCCGTCGAGCAGATCGGCGCGGGAGTTCGCGATGGGATAGTGGTCGAGGCGCCGGAAAGAGGCCTCGACGGTCACCCGGTCGCGCGCATCTTCGGTCGAGTCCGAAAGCCAGGCGACGAAGGATTCCGGCGCCGGCAGGTGGGCCGCCGCGGCCAGGTTCCGGCAGATCGCGTCGCCGGCTGCGAGGCCGGTGGCATCCCCTGCCTGCGGCCAGGCCCCGAGATCGCCCTGCCCGGTCTGGGAGGTGACGAACACCAGCGCCCCCGGCGACCAGCCGAGGTGGAAGGGAGCGCTCGCGCCGGGCTCGAAGCAGAGCAGGCGCAGGGGACTGTCGCAGTTGAACGAGGCGCCGCTCGTCCAGCCGTAGGCGCTACTCTGCGCATGCCCGCGCGCCCCCCATTCGGCGACGTTCGAGCTCGTCCAGTCGAGGCAGCTCTCGCCGTCGTACTCGCCGTCGGCGGTCGTGCCGGTCCAGTAGTCGCCGACCTCGTAGGCAGGCTCGTCGCCGAACTCGTCCATGAGCACCGCGCGGTAGATCACCTTGTCCGGGCCGGTGAGCTCGGCGAGCGACGGCGAGAAGGGCGTGATGCCGTTCTGGATGTACCAGGGACCCGCACCCGGCTGCGCTCCCCCACCGCATCCCGTCGCCTTCTTGCCGGTGAGCCCCTGCACGTGGCAGTAGGCATCGGTCGACGAGGTCGAGAGCCAGGCGCGGTAGGTCGTGGCGTTGGGCAGACCGCCCGCCGTAGCGCGCGCCCGGCAGATCGAGTCCGCCCGGTCGAGCGACGTCGCGCCGCTCGCCCCCGGCCAGCTGCCCGAGAAAAGGTTGCCGTTGCCGGCCACCGAAGTGACGAAAGCGCGCCGATTCACCGCGCTCGCCGGTGCGGCAGCAAGCGAAGCGAGGACGGGAATGACGCACAGAACGAGCGCTCGAGAGCGGGCACGAAGGATCAGCGACTGGGGCAAGGGGACTTCCTCCTGAAGAGAGATCCGCAGAAATCCGGCAGTCGGGGCCAGGCAGTTCCGGGTCGCGCCGGACGCAAGCCGGTCAAGACCTCGTGCCGGCCTCCCCATTCAGGGCACTGACGAGGACCAGCGGGAGATGGCGCCGTTCTCAAAACCGTCCCAGAAGAGGGTGACGGCGTTCGAGAGGCAGTAGAGGCGCGCAAAAGGACTGTCGCACGACCTGGAAACGTAGTCCGTCCACGACTCCGTGCGGGCACTGGTGCTGTCGCCGACCCGGACCGCCGGGAGGCCCGCGAGATTCGACGTCCAGTCGTCGCAGGCGGTTCCCAGACTCGTCCCGTCGGCCGCCGTCTCCGTCCAGACGGTGAACGGGGGGGCGACCTCGTAGCTGCCGTTCTCGAAGACATGGATGCCGTTGCCGACCGTACCGTCCAGGAGATCGGCCTTGGTGCTCGCGATCGCGTAGCCGTCGACCCGGCGAAACGGCCCATCGGACGTGAGGCGGTCCGCCGCATCCTGCTGACTGTCGGAGAGCCAGGCGAAGAACGACTGCGGCGCCGGGAGGTGCGCCGCGGCAGCGAGACTGCGACAGACGTTGTCGGCGGCGTCGAGACCGACGGCGCCGCCCGCGCCGGGCCAGCTGGAAAGGTCGGCGTCGCCGCTCGCCGAGGAGACGAAGACCAGCGAACCCGGACTCCATCCGAGAATCGTGACCTCGCTGGGACCGGGCTCGAGGCAGAGGAGGCGACGGCTGCCGTCGCAGCTCTCGAAGCTCGAATAGGTCCAGATGCGCGCCGTCCGCAGAGCCTGGCCGAAGGTCCCCAGCGTGCCGGCCGAGGCGGAACTCCAGTCGGAACAGGAGTGGCCCGTCCCTACCCCGTCGGCGAACGTCCCGGTCCAGATCTGCTGGGCGCCCGCCGCCACTTCGGCGAGGTTCTCGTCGAGCATGACCGGCCGGTAGAGGATCCGCTCGGGCCCGGTGAGCTCGTCGAGCGTACCGGCGAACGTATTGACGCCGTTCGCCAGATACCAGGGTCCGCCGCCGGGAAGCGCGGCTCCGGAGCAGGCGTCGGCCTTCTGGCCTGAGGCCCCCTGGACATGGCAGTAGGCATCGGTCGTCGCCGTCGACAGCCAGGCGCGATAGGTCGCGGCGTTGGGCAGCCCCCCCGCCCCCGCCCGCGCCCGGCAGAGGGCGTCCGCCTTGTCGAGCGCCGTCGCGCCGATCGCGCCCAGCCACAGATCGAGGTTGCCCGGGCCGGCCACCGAAGTGACGAAGGCGCGCCGCTTCACCCCCCACCCCGGCGCGGCGGAGAGCACCAGAAGCGTACCGAGGACGACCGTGCGGATGACGATGCGACCGACGAGCGGCTGGTTCATTGGGATTCCCTCCCAAGAGGAGATCCGCAGGAAGCCGACAAGCGGGGCCATCGCCGGCGGCCCGACGATGGATTCCGCCAGTTCAGAGCTCGGGAAAACGTCCTTTTCCAACCAGAAGGAGACTACTTGACGATATGCACGATCGTACATACACTCTTCGAAGCTATGAATGGGACCCGGAAAAAGCCGCAGCGAACGAGCGCAAGCACGGCGTCGACTTCGCGACGGCCGTGGGGGTTTTCGACGACGATCGTGCGATGACGATTCGGGATCTCGACTCGGAGCGCGAAGACCGATTCGTCGGCATCGGGATGGATCCTCTCGCAAGGGTCCTGGTCGTGGTGTTCGCTTTGCGCGGCGAGCAGGTGCGCCTGATCTCCGCGCGAAGGGCCAACAGCTGGGAACGCCGCCAATACGAGGAGGGATGATGCGGGATCGATACGATTTCTCGAAGGGTGTGCGCGGCCCGATCCTACCGCCGGAGCCCGGCAAGACACGCATCACCATCCGGCTCGACAACGAGATCCTGGAATGGTTCCGCGCCGTCGTCGACCGCGCCGGCGGCGGCAACTACCAGACCCTGATCAACAACGCCCTCTGCGAGCACATCCGTCGCACCGACGAGCCGTTGGAGGCTACCCTGCGGCGCGTCGTCCGCGAAGAGCTCGCGGGACGCAAGTAGAACTCCCGACCCCGGTCGTCGGGGCAGCTAGAATACGGGCGATGCCTGAGCCCCGTCCCTCCGAAGCTGCACCGACGACCGGGCCCTCGACACCGGAATCGATCGACCTGTCGACGAGGACGCGACGTTTCGTCGCGCGAGCGAGCGTCGCTCTCGGGCTCGCCGCCCTCGGCCTGGGAATCGCGCGCATCGTCAAGAACGGCGAGCTGCGCAACCTGCTCACGGGAAGCCTGGACAGCGCACCCGCGAGCTTTGCCCGGACCTTTCTGCAGGAGACGCTGTTCAATCCCTGGTTCTACGGCGTGCTCGCACTGGTCTTCCTGCTGGAGAGGTTGATCCCGGCGCGTCCGGAGCAGCCGGCGCTTTCACGGGGCACGCTGCAGGACCTGGTCTGGATGCCGTTCTCGATCTTCTCGCACGCCTTCCTTCTGCCGCTGCACATTCTCTTTCTGCGCTCCCTGTACGACCGCTATCTCGACTTTCTGACGGTCCAGTCGGTCGCGGCCTGGCCGGCGTGGGCGCGCATCCTGCTCGCCCTCCTGCTCGCCGACTTTCTCTTCTGGTTCAGCCACTTCGTGCGCCACAAGGTGACCGTTTTCTGGTACTTCCATGCGGTCCACCACTCGCAGAAGGAGCTGAACTTCTTCACCGAGTACCGTGTCCATCCGATCGACGAGGTCTTTCTCTACACCATTGGGTTCATACCGTTCTTCATGTTCGAGCATTCGTTCCTGACGATCGTGGCGGTGGTCTGGATCCGGCACTGGCACACGCGCCTCTACCACGCCAACATCCGGTCGGACTTCGGCTGGTTGCGCTACCTCCTCGTGACGCCGCAGTCGCACCGCGTGCATCACTCGATCGAAGAGAAACACCACGACCGCAACTTCGGCCTGACCTTCAGCCTCTGGGACCACATCTTCGGCACCCAGTACCGGAAATACGACGAGTACCCGGCGACCGGCATCAACGACCTCGACTTCCCCTTCGACCAGGAAAAGGCCCGCGGCAGCGTCTTCGGCCGCCTCGTCGCCCAGCTGATCTACCCGTTCGGCGCCATCGCCGCCGAGGCGGGAGCGCTCGCTCGCAAGCCAGCGCGGGAGCAGGAATAGGTGAACAGCCAGGGACACACTGGCGGGACACGATGGACAAGGTGTGCCTCGATCGTTTCCCTGGGAAGAGCCCTCGGCGCCTTCCGTCGTGGTCGCCCGCGGAAGGGACCCTGGTGCCGTTTGCCGGGCTCTTGGCTTCAGGGGACAGCGACGCTCCAGTAGGAGGGCCCGCCGCTTTCGAAGCCGTCGCTGAAGATCAGCGCGGTGGTGAGCCGCACGGCGGCGAACCGGAGGTCGCCGCCGCCCTCGCGGGCGAAGCCGGCGCCGAGCGCCCGGCCACCGTCGAGGGTGAGGCCGAGCCCGCCGTCGAGCTCATCGGCCGCGAGATCGATCTCGACCCGGATCCGCCCGTTGCTGTCGAACGTCGGGTCGAAGCTGCCGTCCGGCAGCAGGCGAACGAACAGCAGGCCACCGAGCTGTGCGCCGGGACCGTTGATGCGCCCTACGCCGACGATCTTGCGGTCGCCCTGGACGACGACCTCTTCGATGGTCGAGCCCTCGTCGTAGGTCGTCTCCACCCAGCCGAAGCCGGCGTCGAAAACGCCGGTGGCGTCGAACCTGGCGATCGCTCCCGTCGCCGGGGTCGACTGCTCGAGGGCATTGCGCAAGCCGACCACCAGGGAGCCATCGACCGGATCCAGCGCCAGGGAGCTCGGCGAGAAGTTCTCCGCCGGGGTGGCGCTCGCGATGCCGTCGCCACCGCCGTAGGTGAGGTCCAGGTCCCCTCCCACGGTAAAGCGGTAGATGCGGATCTCGTCCGGCGTCGGCGTGCTGTTGACGGACGCGACGAGGATCCGCCCGGCCGGATCCACCGCCAGCGCGCCGACGAGATGTCCGGCGCCGACTTCGACCCGTCGCCAGCCGTTGTCTCCGAAGGCGGTATCGACGGCGCCGTCGGCATCGAGTCGCACAAGAAACGGCCCGCGGGCACTCGTCGGGCTGGGCGAGGCCATGCCCCCGAAGAGGAAGCCGCCCTGGTGCCCGATCGCCACCCACGTCGTGCACTGGCCGACCCAGGGCCAGGTGGTGATCCGCACCACGCCCTGGTCGCCGAAGGTTGTATCGAGATCGCCCTCCGCAGTCAGCCGCGCCATCGCCGGGATCATCGCTCCACCGCTCGCGGCCGCAGTGCCCAGGAGGTGAATCCGGCCGGAGGCATCGAGCGCCAGCGCCTGCAGGTCGTCCTGCCCCGACACGAGCTCATTGATCGGCACGATGAGTCCGCCGCTGTTGCCGAAATCACTGTCGAGCGTCCCGTCCGGCAGCAGGCGAGCGATGCCGAAGTCGGTGAGATTCGACGCGGTGCCGACCGAGCCTGCGAGCAGCACCTTGCCGTCGGGCTGCACCGCCACGGCGCGCGCCATGGTCTGCCCCTGCTGCCAGTCGACCGTCGTCCGACCGTCGCCCGAGAACACCTCGTCCGGAATGCCCTCCGCGGACGACGAAGCCGGCAGGCCGACAACGGCCGACAGGAGCAGCCGGAACAGGATCTGTGAAGGGTTGAGGCGCATGAGAGACCTCCGTCCGGTAGAACGGAGAATCAGGCCGCAGGGCGACAAGAGAGAGCGAGAAAGAAGGCCCCCGCTCGCGCGGGGGCCCCGAACTGCCGACGGGACTGCTGTCGACGGCTTACTTGACGTTGACGGCGGTCCAGGCCGCGGCGACCGCGGCGTACTCGGAGGCAGTCTTGGGACGGGCCCCTACTGCTCCCCTCCCGCAGGCCGTTGGACACTCACCGTCGCGCCGGCGCTGGTGCCGAGCTGGCTGGCGTCGTACATCATTTCGGCCTTCGCCGGGGGCTGGATGAAGTCGCCCTGGACCTGGGCGCGGGTGCGGAAATAGAAGTCGTAGGTCCCCTTGGGCAGCTCGTTGAAGTAGAAGGCGACCTGGTCGTCCAAGTAGGCGGCGTAGGTCGGGGTGAGCGTCAGGGTGCCGGCGGCCTTGGCTTCCGGCGGGGCGGTCTCGAGGCGCGGGTTGAGCGGCTCCATGCCGGCGGCGAGGGGTACCACGACCGCGACGAAGTTGCGGTCGGAGGGATTCACCACCTGCACGTGCTCCTCCACCACCTCGCCGACGGTGAGCGCCACCGCGGTTCCCGGCGCGTCGAGAGCGATGCGCTCCGGGGGTGCCCCGGAAACCGCGCCAGCCCGATAGACCAGCTGCTCGCGCGTCACGACGAAACCGTCGCGTCGCGGAGCGGCCTGCGATCCCGGAGCCGCCGGCAGGTAACTGAGCTCGGCGCGCGCGCCGATTCCGCTACCTTGCGCCTCCGGCGCGGGACCCGTGCTCACCAGCGTGAGCGACGCCGGACCGCCGTCGGTGCTCTGCCAGAAAGCGGTCGGCGAGCCGGCCCCCAGAGAGAGGCTCGTCGAAGCCCCTGCCGCCGCAACCGTCAACGACGACGAAGACGTCTCCAACCTCCCTTTACCGAGCATTTCTGCAAGCGCCAGGATCGCCGACGCATTCGCGTTCGTAGAGCCCCAACCGTCGCCCCCGCCACGCGCGATGAGCGCACCCGAGAGCAGAGAGAACTTCCCGGCCTTGCTCGAGTCGCCCGCGCGGCCCGAGAGCGCCCGCGTCATCTCGGCCATCGTGCGCGCTTCCGATGTCAGCAGCAGACCGTTGGCGAACTCGCGGCGGTCCTTCAGCCCGCCGTAAGACTCCTTGCCCTGATAGAGCTGCACGACGAAGCCGTTCCAGAGCTCGTCGGCGAGCGGGGCGACGGCCGGAGCCGTCGCGAGCCCGGCGCGGTCGAAGGCGGTGACGACGTTGGCGACGTTCTCGAGATCGAGGAACTGCGCCCGCCGCGCGAGCTCGTTGCCGTAGGCGGCGTCGAAGCGGCCGAGCCGAGCGAGCGCCCGCAGGGCCCACGTCCGCTCCGCCCACGACTCGCCGTCGGCGAAGCCCGAGTAGTCCGAACGCAGCGCCTGTTCGAGCGCCCGCGTGAGGCGCGAGAGGAGCTCGGCGTCCACCGTGTAACCGCCCTCGCGGGCTTCGGCGAGGAATTCGGCCGTCCACGAGGTCAGCGCTACCGAGCCGGCAGAGCCCGGCCAGTAGGCCACCAGGCCGTTCGGCTGCTCGACCAGTGGAATCCAGTCGAGCGTGTCCTTCACCGCCCGGTCGAGCGCCGACTCGCCTCCCTCGAGGTGCAGCAGGTCGCGGAAGCGGCGCAGCGCGAGCTGGGCGCGCGACGTCGCGAGCCGCTGCTCGGTGCAGCCATACGGATAGCGCAGCAGGAAGTCGAGCCCCGAGGCGAGCTCGAGAATCCCCGGCTCGGAGGACGCCAGGAGCTTGCGTCGGAGCGACCCGGGCCGCGCCGCCTCAGTGGCCTCCGGCAGTTTCCACGGCGTCCCGGGAAGAAGCGTCGCGGCGTCCGTCAGGACGACGCGATCCCGGTCATCGCGCAGCGGCAGCCGGATCTCGACCGCATCGCCCGCGCCGTCCGAGGTGCGCTCGGCCCCGATGCGGAAGAGGACGTCGCTCCGCGTCAGCCGGCCGGAGGCGTCGTAGCCCGGGGTCGGAATCGACACCGGGAAGTCGAAGCGCAGGGCGCGGTTCGCAACCCAGTCAAACGTCTTCGTCGCCGGCCCGTCGAGGGTGACGCCCTCGAAGCGCGCCGACACCTTGCCCGGACCCGAGTCGCCTTCGACCAGCCGCCCGGTCGCCCCGGCGAGGAAGCGGTCGCCGGGGCGCACGAAGCGCGGCAGCGCCGGCTGCACGACGACCGGCTGCCGGACCTCGAGGTGACCGACCGCGAAGCCGAAGCGCTCGGGGCCCGCGATGGCCTTGGCGCGCAGCTTGAAGTTCGTCAGGTCGTCGGCGAGCCGGACCTTGACGCGCGCCGTGCCGTCGGGCCCGACGACGACGCCTGGGTTGTAGTACGGCACCGCCTGGAAGTTCTTGCGGATCGTCTGACGGTCGAGGAGGTCTCTGCCCTCTTCACCCTCGTCGCCGCCCGGCCGCTCGACGAACGGCAGGAAGCCGAAGATCATCGAGCGTGTGTCGCGCGCCGTGAAGAACGAGCGCACCGCGGCGAGGAACGAGGGCAGCGGGTCGAGACGCGCTTCACGCCCGAGCGCGAGCACCGCCTGATCGACCAGCCAGAGCGTGACTTCACCCGCGAGCGGGGCGCCAGCCGGATCCTTCAATCGGATCCCGACCTCGATTTCCTCGGCCGGTCGGGCGCGCTCCGGATACTCGAGCTCGACGACGACCCGGTTGTCCACCGGTTCGACTTCGAGCCACGCCGTGGCGCCGAAGGTCGAGGGGCGCCCGAGATCGGTCGCGTTGCCGGGCACCGGTTTCGTCCCGTCGAGGCGGCCGCGCATCAGCAGGAAGTGCACCGGCAGGCGCGGCGCCCAGTCGCCTTCGACGGCGAGCTCGAACGTCGCCTGCCCGCCGCGCACCGGCAGCCAGGAGTAGCGGTTGCCGTCGGGCGCCTCGACCACGGCGAGCGCCTCGCCGGTCTGGAAGGGGCTCTGGAGCACGAGCCTGGCGCGCTCGCCGGGAGCGTACTTCGACTTGTCGGGAGTCACTTCGAAGACCGCCGTCGGCGGCTTCTCCCACGCCACCGGCTCCCCGCCGCCGGCGAAGAGATCGACCGCCACCGTCTGGGCGCGCCCGAGGCGGTCGTGTGCCTCGAGCTCGACGACGTAGACCCCCGCCTCCGGCAGCTCGAGCTCGACCGCAAGGGCCTCGGCGGTCGAGACGACCTGGCGCTCGAGCACCTTCTCGTCCACGACCTCGGTGACGTAGCGCGCGACACCGTCGGAGAAGTCGCTGGCGCGCAGGTGCGCGTGCCACTGCCGCTGGATGAGCCGCACCGTGACTCTCTGTCCGGCGATCGGCTGATCGTTCGGTCCGACGACGAGGATCCGGGCGCGCAACGGCCCGGCGCCGGTCGCCTTCTCCATGTAGCGGGGAACGTCGAGTCCGAGCACGAACGGCGGCAGCGCGACGATCGAACGCGTCGCGGTCACCGTCTGGTCGTCGGCGCCGACCACCGTCGCTTCGACGACGTAGGTGCGCGGCTGCGCGGTCGCTTCGACCGCAGGGTTGAGCGTCAGCTTGGCGCTCCCCGACTCGTCGGTCGAGTCGGCGCGCTCGAGCGCGGGGGTCGACTCGAAGCGCGCCACCCGCGAGAACCGCCCGTCCGAGGAGTAGAAGAAGCCGGTGCGCGCCTTGGGCGTCCATTCGTAGGGGAACTGCGTGACCCGCCAGGCGATCGGACGCGCCGCGACGCGCCCGCCGGCGTAGTAGCTCGCGGTCAGGTCGACGTCGAACGGCCGGTCGAGCGCCGCGCGTTCGGGCGCGTCGAGACGAACCTCGAACTGCGGCAACCGGTAGGCCTCCTTGCGGAAGCTCGCGGTACCGGAGATGGTAAGCCCGAGCTCGCTGTCCGGGAACTCGAAGCGCACGCGGTAGGTGCCGGTCGGCAGGTCCTGCTCGTCGAACTTCCAGTAGAAGCTCCCCGACTCCTCGACCGTCAGGGGATAGCGCCAGACGAGATCGCCCGGGCCCTCGACGACGAGGAATCCGTCGCCGGTGAGCGCTTCGAGGTGACCCTGGAATCGTTGCCGCAAGAACCCCTTGATGTGCACCGGTTCCGCTGGACGGTAGACCGGCCGCTCGACGAAGATGTGCGCCAGGCCCTGCGGCAACTCGCCACGCCAGTCGAGGCCTTCCTGCGTCCACTGCAGCCAGTTCTCGCCCGACTCCGACCAGCTGCCGTCGTGGAAACCGTCGGGCGCCTGCTGCGGATCGAGCACCAGCCGGTCGTCGCCGTGGGCGACGACGATGCGCCGGACCTCTCGGCGGACGGCTTCTTCCCCACCGGGTGCCTTCCAGGCGACCCGGCCGGCGGCATCGGTCGTGCCGCGGAAGAGCGGCTCCCAGACGACATCGCTCGGCCCACGCCTTACGCTCCCTTCCACCGTGACCTCGGCCCCGGCGAGCGGCTCGGCGCTGGCGAGCGAGGTGACGACGAAGATCGTCTGCGCCGGCTCTTCGAGTGTCGTGAGGGCGAGGTCGGTCACCTGCAGACGCATCCAGCTGCGGATTCCCCGGGTGTCGGAACCGCTGCCGGAGCTCAACCGCCGCAATCCGACGAGATAGGTGCCCGGCGCGGAATCGGAAGAACCAGAGGCGCCGGGAGCCAGGCGGAGGAGGTAGGGCGCGAGATCGAGGCCGAAGGCCGCCGACGCGCCGTCGCGGCGCAACGGCAGGTCGACCAGCGCCGAGACTCCGGGCGAGCCGAGGTTGGCGATCTGCTGTGCGAGGCCTTCCGGAGAGATCGTGCCGTCGGCCCGGCTGAACGGCTGCGGCTGCTCGCCGGGGCCGGGGGGCCGCTGGTTCTCGTCGACCTCCACCGGACGGTCGGGGAACGGCCAGAACGAGCGGTCGAGCGGATCGATCCGGTGCAGGCGCAGGTCGAGCCGTTCGTCGCCGCGACCGGCGACCGGCACCATCTTCGGACCGCTGCGCTCGACGACGCCGGCGGAGGCGCCCCAGTGCAGGTAGGGACTCGGGCGCGCGAAGGCGAGCGTCGCCTCGTTCGCGCCCGAGAGGTCGAGCGCCCGGCCTCCCTGGTCGCGCAGCAGCGTCGGCGCGAGTGTCACGCGATAGGCGGTCTCGCGGGAGAAGTCGCCGCGCGCTTCGAGACGCTTGCCGGCGAACGTGAAGGCGAGATTCGCCACGGCCGGCGTGATGCGCACGAAGTTACGGCCGGCGATGGCCCCGGCCTCGGCGAGGCTCTCGAGCGGGGCGTTGAACTCGACCACGATCGCCGGGTCGCTCTCTTCGCAGGCTAGCGCCTGCTCGCCCGGGTAGCGCGCGCCGCTCGCAACCACTGGCAGTTGCGCTCTGCGGCAGCCGAAGCGCACGGCGCGGAACGGCTCCGCGGTCGAGAAGGCGAGCTCGCTCACGGAGGCGTCCGGGCCTCGAGCCGGTCCCGCGCTCGCCGGTCCGCCATCATCGAGGCGAAGCCGGAAGCGCACGAAGACCTTGCGCCCGAGGGGAATCGGCTGGCGCAGGCGCAGCACATAGGTCGCGGCGTCGCCGGGCGAGGCGCGCTCGACGCTCTTGACCTCGAAGTCCTGGAGCGAAAGACGTCGCGTGTCGTTGCCGGCGAGTCCAGGGAGCGGACGGTGCTCGATCGCGACCGCCCGCGCCAGCGCCTCCGGCGCCATCGGCTCCGGAAAGGTGAGAGAGATCGCTTCGAGCGGCGGCAGTCCTTCGGCGCCGTTCGCCGGCTGGCTCGAGGTCGGCGCCGAGAGCAGCGTCACCAGCCGGAAGCTCTTGCCAAAGACCTTGAGCGTGACGGCCGCGAGCGGCGGCCAGGGCTCCGCCGGGCGAAACTGCAGCGTCCGTGCGTCGAGCCAGGTGAAGGCGCCGGGCTGCGACGGCTCGAGCTTCACGTAGCGCGCCGGAGCGTCCTCCGGTCCGCCGGCAGCGGGGCCGGTCGGCGTCGCGAAGAAGATCGTCACCGGATCCCAGCGGCGCAGGAACTGGTCGGGGACGACCGTCGTCGTGCCGGGCTTCCCCACCTGAGCGCTCGCTGTGGTTGCAGACGGAGCAAGGACCAGTAGAGGGAAGAAGGCCAGGAACAGCAGCCGTGTCCAGGTCCGGACCGCTTCAGTTTTCGGTGCGCCGACCGTCAGGGTGGGGAGATTCATCTCAGTCGCCGTCATCGGTGCCATCGGTGCCATCGCTGCCATCGCTGCCATCGCTGCCATCGCTGCCATCGCCCCACTCGCTCTCTTCATTCCATTCGCCTTCGTCCGTCGTTCCGTACGATTCCTCTTCGGCCGACTCGGAGCCGCTCTCGCCTGGAGCACTCTCCGCTGCGCGCACGCCGAGCCAGTCTTCCGGCAGGTCGGGGGCGCCGGCGACTCCTGCGATGGCAGGGGGCTCGCTGGCCGAAAGCGTCAGGAAGCGCCGCGCCTCCTCCGGCGGCGGGCCGGAGCCGGGCGGCGAAGCACCGACGAGCGCCGGCCGGATCCGCGCCGGACGGCCTTCGGCCGGGGCGGTGACGACCAGCACGTAGTCGCCCGCCGCGAACGTGCGCCACTGCACCACGCCCTGGCCGAGGTAGCGCCCGCCGGCCTCGAAGAGGAGCGTTTCGACCTCTCCCTGGTCGGCCCGCACGCCGACCCCCACCGTCGCGGGTCGTGCCACCCGGAAGCTGTAGCCGCGGCTGTCGCCCGGCGCGAGCAGCGACTCCTCGCCGAGCCCCTCGCCGAGCGGATGCAGCGGCTCTGCGACCATCGTCACGGCGCCGGTCAGATCCTCGCCCGCCAGTGCGCGGATGGCGATCAGGGACTTTCCCGCGGGCAGTACGGCGTCGAACCGCGCACCCCGGGGATAGATCTCGGAACGGGTCGCGGGCGCGCCCACGGCCACCGCGAGCGGCGCTTCACTGCGCAACTTGAGGAGCGCGAGCTCTCCGACCTCGACCTCGAATCTCGCCAGGGGGCCGGCGAGCTCGACGGTCGCCGGGAGCGCCAGGGCGCGCGCCGGCTCGCTGCCCAGAGCCGGGACGTTCGCCGCGAGATTCGACGCTGCGCCGTCGTCGATCCAGGCCGAAACGAGACCGGGCGGGTGCTCGAAGCGCAGCGAACCGCCGGCGGGCGAGAGCTCGAAGTCGCTGCCACGCTGCACGCGGCCGTCGGCACCGATGAAGTGCGCCGCACCGGCGCCGCGCAGGTGCAGGCGGCGCGGGCCTCCTGCGGCAGCCGCGGGAACCGGAACGCGAAAAGCTCCGGTAAAGGAAAAACGCCGCTCGAAACGCTGCTGGTCGGTGAGAATTGGCGTGCTTGCCGCGGCGACCGCCCCCGCCCCCTCGGACACCGCGCGGTGCGGAAGAAGCTCCAAACTGACCTCCCCCGGAGAGCCGGAAGCGCCGAAGAGCAGCAATCGGCTCGAACGGGTGCTCAGGGTCTCGGTCGTCGCGTCGAGCGGCGCCCAGACGAGCGCCTCGGCGTCGTCGGAGGAATCAGAATTCGCAGGCGCGAGGGCCAGCACGGAAGTGCCAGGAGCCAGTGTCAGCCGGAGGTCCTTCTCGCCCGCCGGCATTTCGAGCAGGAGAGCTTCGCTCGCCCGCACCGACGCCCGGCCGGCGCCCCAACCGATCCGCTCCCCCGTCGCCTGGGTGGTGAGCCAGCCTGACAGCCGAGCCTCGACCGGACTCGTACCCGAATTCCAGAGCTCCACGGCCCTCCCCTTGCCGGCGCTTGTCGCGCTGCGCACGCGGCCGCCGCTCGTCGGGCCCCAGGCCGTCGATGGCCCGATCGTGCCGCGACCGTCGAGGAAGCCGATCACAGGCTCGCCGGCGGTCGCTTCGAGCTCGACGACCGCGGCGCCGCCGTCGGCGACGTCGCAGGTGATCGGCATTCCCGGAGGCAGCGCGAGCGCCAGCGGCTCGCCCTCCCCGACCCGGGCGCGACGCGCCTGCACCCGCGTGCTCCCGCCCTCGGCTGCCGCGACGGCGAGCGGCATCGAAAAACCGACCGGCGCGAGCGTCGGCGCGGCCGGTTCGAAGGTCGAGCCGGCGGCGAGCGCCTGCAGCAGTCCGCTGTCGGCAGCGGCCTCGCCTTCGCGCCGGAAGCAGCCGGGCTCAGCGAGATCGATCACCGCGACGGCGAGGCGCGGCTCGAAGCCGGGCAGAGCTTCGAGATCGAAGCCGCGTGCCAGGTCGGCTTCGCTGCGATGCGGCATCGCGCCGGCGTACGCCGTGATCTCGGCCGTCGCCGGGCGGCGGTCGAGCGACCAGATCCGGAACCGCAGGTCGCCGGTGCTCTCCGCGATCGGCAGCGCGAGATGCACGGCGCGCCCCGAGGTCGACGCGCGCACGCGCCAGGTCTCGCCAATCTTCTCTTCGAGCGCCAGGCCGAGGCTTTCGCCGGCGCGCCCGCCGACGGCGACGATCTCCGTCCCGGCGGGGCGCACGAGCGGCACCGCCACGGCGCCGTCCGCGACCTCGAAGTTCGCCCGCATTGCAGGAGCGGCGGCGGCAAGCGACGCCTCGGTGCGCTCGCGCAGGATGCGCATCGCGACCGTCGTCGACGCGCTGCCGAGGCCTACCGGCTCGACCCGCAGCCGGTATCGGCCCGGCGACAGACGCTCACTGAGCAGGAAGTTCCAGTCGTCGGGCCGGTCGTCCGAGGAGGCGATCGGTGCGCCGAGCTCGCTCATCAGGCGGGCGCGCACGTCGCTGCGACCGAACGAGGCGATCTCGACCTGCGACGCGGCGCCCACCGCGATCGTGAGCTCGCCCGGTGCGCGGAGCTCCCGGACGCTGCCATCGACGAGATCGTCGGTGCGCACGACGACGCGGTAGGGCAACCGGTTGTTGCTGCGCGACGACTCCGCCAGGAGCTCGTACTCTCCCGCCGCGAGCTCGCCGCGGAAGCTCCGCCCGGGCGGCACCAGGCCGGCGTTCGGGAGCGCTCCGCCGCCCGCGAGGGCGCGGATCGAGCCCATCATCTCGTCGGAGAGGGTGATCGTCACCCCGGTCGCAGCCGGCAGCTCGAAGCGCCAGCGATCCGGTTCGCGGGGCGCGCCTTCGGCCGGCTCGAGCCAGAGGTTCGCGGCCTCGCGATCGAGCTCGAGTCCATGCGGGCCATGTCCGGAGAGCTCGACCGGCTCCGTCTCGCGGGCCGCGAGGACGATCGCGCGCGCCGCCACCGCCTGCGGCAGGACGATGAGGCGGAACTCCCCCGGCGCGAGCTCGACGGCGAGCTGGCCCTGGGCGAGCGGTGCCGCCACCGGCCATCCGTCGGCATCTTCGAGCCGCATGGCGAAGGGCCGGCGCAGGCCCCAGGCGGAGAGCTGGAAACGCCCGGCCTCAGTGACCTGGAAGCGGTAGGCGAGGGCGCGACGCGGGTCGATCGTGGCGCGCGCCGGGATACCTTCCGCGAGGCTCCCTGCCGCTTCGATCGGCGCGCGCGCCAACTCGAGTCCGAGATGACCGGCGCTCGCGCCGCGCGGCTGCACGGTGAGCTGGTAGTCGCCCTCGCGCAGGTAGGCGGCGAGCGCGAAGTTCCGGCCGACGCCGTTCTGCTCCGCGGCGAGCAGGCTCGAACGCGTGCGCGTACGCAGGGAGGCGGCGGTCGCCAGCAGGCCGGTCGACTCGAACCGGTAGAGCGCCGGCTCGTCCGCCCCGACGAGGAAGGTGCGCGCCTCACCCGCGCCGAGGTCGAGGGTCTGCGCCGAAGTCGCCGCGAGGCGCGGGAAGGCCGGCAGCGCCGCGAGCGTCGCGGCCGGGATCTGCGGCAGCGGCGTCGTCGCGAGGGATGCCGCAGCCACGAGGCCGATCGAAGCGAGCACCGTCCGGTCGCTTGTCGAACGCACCCGGATGCGATGCTCCCCCTTGCCGACGACCGAAGCGGCGTCGCCCACGGCGTTCCCCGTCCATGGCCCGCCGTCGATCGAGACCTCGAGCCCGCCACCCTCCTCGGTCAACGCATGGAGAACGCTGGGCTCGGCGGCGCGCACCGGCAGCTCGACCTCTTCGCCCGCACCCAGGGCGAGCGGCAGAGCGGCGGCGAGATCGAGCGGCAGCTCGCGCACCACCATGCCGGCCTCGACCTCCGGCTGCTGACTCAGATAGAGGGTGTAGCCGAGCTTGTTCTGGAGGCTCACGACGCCGAGCTGGACCGAGGGCCGCGGCGGCTGGACGGCGACCGGCGCCATCGCCGACCCGCCCGCCCCCGTCTTGGCGGAGATCTCGATCTCGGCGATTCCGGCCTCGACCGGCTGCAGCGTCAGGACGTAGTAGCCCGGATCGAGCTGCCACTCGACCGGCGCGCTCCGCATCGGCGGCGACTGCCAGCCCTCCGGATAGCGATCGAGAAACAGCGGCTCGAGCCGGAACTGCGCGGCGACGCCGCGCGACTGCAGGGCGTAGGTGCCGGCCTGTTCGACCTTGACGTAGAGCGCAGCGGTGTCCGGCAGGTTGAAGCGGCGCGCCCATCCCGCGACGGCCGAGAGCGCCACCGTCTCGCTCGCCAGCACCTCGCTCGGCCGCTTCGCGCCGCCTTGCCCGGTACCGCGCCGCACCAGGATCGCCGTCGGCTCGATCGCATCTCCCGCCGGCCCGGCGTGCACCGTCGAGATCCAGTACTTCGAGGTGTTGGTACGCGCCTTGAGCTCGCGCTGGCGGGTGCGCGCGAAGTGCTGAAGGACGTAGGGCTGCCCTACGGCGCCGCTCACCGTGACCACCACCTGCCGCTCGGGGTCGGCCGCGGTCCGGACCTCGGCCACCGGCGGCACGTTCTCCTTGGTGAGAGTGGCGGCATCGCCGGTCAGGGAGAACGGATCTTCCGGCTGGAGCGGCGTGACCTCGAGCCCGGCCGTGTCCTCGTCCGACCGCAGCGGCTCGGGCAGCTCGAGACGGAAGTAGTCGGCAGCGCCCGAGACCAGCACGCGGTCGTAGCCGAGCGGGCCGATCGTGCGGCGCTCGCGCAGCGTCTGGGCGTCCCTCGGCCAACCGAAACGGAGGTGGAAGGGCCGTTCGACGGCGGCGCCGCCGGCAGTGGACCACGGCACCTCGGGCCCGCCATAGGCGGAGAGCCGGTAGAGGCCCGGAGCGAGGTCGGCGGTGAGCTGGCAACGCCGCAGGGGGCGCCCGCTCCGCGGCTCGATGACCGCAACCAGCGGCGCGGCTTCGACCAGCCAGGAGCCGTTCTGCCAGAGGCGCAGGTCGGCGAGGTTGCGGCCCGCAGCCTCGAAGGTAACGCGGCGGCGTTCGCGGATCTCGATCCACCAGGAGAGCTGCTCGAAATCGGCGAGCTCGCCGTCCACCGCCTTGCCTTCGACGAGTTGCACGGCAGCATCTGGAGCGCCGGGCGCGAGACCTTCCGCGGGGCGCTCTCGGAACGGCGTCACCGTGAGGGTCGCCTCCCCGGTGGCCAACTGGCTGCCGAAAGTCAGGAGACGCACTGCGCCGCGGTCGAGGAAGAGGTCGACCCGGCCGTCCACTTTGCCGGCTTCGCCGGCGGGCTCGCCTGCGCCGGACATCCGGTCGAGCACCTGGAGAGCGGTGCCCCGGGCGCTCGACACGGCGATTGCGTAGCGTCCGAAATCGGCGACTTCGAGCTCGGCGACCTGTCGGCCGGCCGCCGGCACCACCGTGGGGCGCAGCACGAAGCTCTCCGAAGCCGCAGGGTCCGCGGGTTGCGCCGCGACGGAGCTCCCGAGCCCGACCGAACAGAGCAACAGCCAAGCCGCCCGCGAGCGGCCTCGAACAACCCGATCAACCTGACTCATGAATTCCTCACGTACCGGCAAGAGAGACGGTGGGCGCATTCTAGCGAACGGCACCCGACAAAGGATGCGGTGACGATCGAAAAGCGGGGCCAACCGCCTCCAGGTTTGGAGGCGGGGCCGGCAGACCGAGCTCAGGACTCGCGAACGAGGATGGCGCGGGCGTAAACCAGCTCGAAGCCCTGCCGCTGGACGTTCTGCTGTGATTTCGAACCCGGCTGGGTGGTCACCACGGCGACATCCGAGCCGGCAGCCGCCGCCTGCGCCAGGCGCGCCTCGAGGAGCGAGCTCTGGACGCCGCGCCGGCGAAGTGCCGGCAAGGTCGCCGCGCCACACAGCTGGGCGACACCGGCATGGAGCCTGAGGCTCCCGCCCCCGGCCGGGATGCCATCGTGCAGCGCAAGCGAGCGCACGAAGCCGTTCGCCGCCATGCAGTCACGCATCGCGCTCGCAATCACTTCGCGCGGGAACTCCTCGTGCGAGGCGACACCCTGGGTGTCGGGTGAGGCGAATCCGGTCACGACGAGATCGAGCCACAGGTCGAACTCGCTGTCTGGACTGTCGCGAATCTCGACCGCCTTCGCGATCACCGCCTCGCGGCCCGGCGCGAGCGCCAGCGCGAGCACGTTCTCGAATCCGACCAGGATGTAGCCGCGGCGAGTCAGCAGCGCTGCGATCGAAGGATCACCGGCGGTCGAAAGCTCCACCTGCACCGGGCAGCTGCGCTCGGAATAGGCGCTTTCGACCGCCTCGAGCTCGGCTTCGTTCAACGGCCCGTGGAAGCCGAGGCCCGCGATCTTGTTGAGCGGCGAGCCTTCGCCCGCCCAGGCCGCCACGCCGCCCGCGAGCGGCATGGCGAAGCTGCGACCCTCGGGAGTGCGGCGCGCAGCCTCCTGGGCCGCCTCGGAGATCAGCGTGCGTTCGGCGTTTTCGATGCGTTCGGCGAGGTCGGTGCCAGCGAACAACGGCAGCTGTCGATCGTTCATTTGCCGGAGTCTATCGGCACAGACGGTCAGGGACACACAAATGGGACACACACGGATGTGTGTCCCACTTGTGTGTCCTCAGTTTCCGGAGCTTCTCGTTCCACAGGGGCGCTCGGGCGCTCGGGATCCAGAGTGGGCGACCACGCCTCAAATAGGAGCCCACTTTGGATCCCGAGCGCCCGAGTGCCCAGTCACGGACGGTGGGACAGTGCTCGCTGCAGGGGACACATAGCGGCTGGGAAGGCAGCTGGTCGCCGCAGGCTTCGAGTGGCCGCAATATGTCCCCTGGTGGCGTCCGGATCCCGAGTGCCGGAGTGCCTACTCACGGAGGATGCTCGCGGCAGAGGACACATAGCGGCTGAGAGGTCCGCTGCGCGCCGCCAAGTTGGAGTGGCCGCATTATGTCCCCAGCGGCGTCCGGAGTGCCCGGCCGCCACTACGCCTCAGAACGCGTCGTCGGGGAACTCCATGAGCGTCTTGCTGCCGGCCATCAACGTCGCGAAGTGCCCACTGCTGCGCGGCAGCAT